>CAZPBH010000368.1:0-2686 GCA_964584645.1 uncultured Rhodospirillales bacterium
CTCGACCTCGTCGTTCAGGAGATCCTCGAGGGCAAGATCGCCATCGAGGACGAGCACGACAACCTGTGCCAGACGCACCGCGCGCATGGTCTCCCCGCCCGACATCTTCTCCAGCACATCCTCGACCCGGGCCTTCTTGCGCAGTCCGGCCGTGTCGACGAGCCGGATCGGCTGGCCCTCCCATTCCCAATCGATCGGTATGGCATCACGCGTCACGCCGGGTGTCGGGCCCGTCAGCAACCGTTCCTCACCCAGCAGCGCATTGATCAGGGTCGATTTGCCGACATTGGGGCGGCCGACGACTGCCAGCCGGATCAGCCGCGGTGGGCCCGCCTCGCCGGCTTCCTCCGCGCCCTCCTCCAGCTCGATATCAGCGAAGGGCTCTTCCTGCTCGGCCGCGTCGGTGGCTTCCAACTCGATCCCCGCCGCCTGCAAGGCCTCTAGGACCGCGTCTTCCAGATCGCCCAGGCCGATGCCGTGTTCGGCGGAGCAGGCGACGGGATCGCCCAGCCCCAGGCCATGGGCCTCCAGCACGCCGGGTTCACCTGCACGGCTCTCGACCTTGTTGGCGACGACGATGACCGGCCGGCCGGACCGGCGCAACCACGCGGCGAAATGCTCGTCCAGCGGGGTGATGCCGGCGCGCGCATCGATCATGAACAGGGCCAGATCGGCCTGTTCCAGCGCCCGCTCGGCCTGACGGCGCATCCCGGCCGCGAGGCTGTCGGAACGGTCCTCTTCCAGCCCCGGCGTGTCGATGATCGTGAAGTCCAGCCTGCCGAGCCGGGCGGGAGCGGTCCGGAAGTCGCGGGTAACACCCGGACGGTCATGCACCAGGGCAAGGCGTTTGCCGGCCAGTCGATTGAACAGGGTCGACTTGCCGACATTCGGCCTTCCGATGATCGCGATGGTGAGGCCGGCGGCCATCAGCGCCAGGCCTGAAGCTCGCCATCCTCACTGAGGACTATCATCCGCCCCTCGACAACGATGGGCGCGATACGCACCGGGTCCGGCAAATCGATGCGACGCCGTTCCTCGCCGGTGAGGGGATCGAACAGGCGCATCTCCTCCTCCGTGGAGACCACCGCCAGGACACCGCCGGCCAGCACGGGTCCGGTCCACCGGATGGGGTCCTCGCGATCCTCGGGATCCTCATATTGCGGCAGGGATGCAATCCAGCGGATGCGGCCCGTCGCCTTTTCGAGGCCCAGAAGCTCACTCTGCGCGGTCAGCACGAACAGCCAGCCGCCCGCGACGACGGGCGCATCGAAGGCCCCAAGATCGCGCTGCCAGATACGCGCGCCCGTGCGCCGATCGATGGCCACCAGCCGGGTCGAGGCCGCCACCGCAAAGATCACCGACCCGTCGATCACCGGCGCCGCCCGGATATCTCCGATATTCCAGCGCGAACCCGCCCGGCGTACGGCACTCAGATTGTCCGACCAGGCGGGCCGGCCGGTGCCGGCGCGCAAGGCCACGACCTCGCCGGAGGAAAAGGCAGCCACCACCAGCTCGCTGTCCAGCGCCGGTGCGGCAGCCCCCAGCAGGCCCTCCGCCTCGGGAAGCCCGCTATGCCGCCAGAGCGGATCGCCCGTCGCCCCGTCGAAGGCGATGAGTTCATTGTCGAGGGTCACGACATAGACCCGCCCTCCTCCAGCGGTGGGCGGTGCATGAGCCGGGGCGCCGGTCGGCGCCGACCAGACCAGCCCGCCATTCAACGGGTCGAGGGCCAGCACCTCACCAAAGCCGGCGGTGACGAACAGCAGCCCCTCGGCGAAGGCCAGCCCGCCTCCGAGCGTCTCCCGGAACTCGTCCTCAGGCGCGACCCCGACCTTCCAGCGCCGTCCGCCGGTGGCGAGATCGACCGCAACCACCTCCGCCTCTGCGTTCAGGGCGAAGACCACGCCGTCGACCGCGATTGGCCGGGCAACGAGACGACGGATGGAATCGGACCCCGCCCCGATGCCGCTGCGCCAGGCCGTCTCGCCCTCGCCTTCCCACGCAGGATGGCCGATCCGCTGATCGGGGAAGCCCCCGCTTTGCGGCCAGAGCGTGGTCGCCACCGCCGGTGGCAGGGGCGGCGGTTCTCCGGCAGGGGCGTCGGCCGTCAGGTTCTGCTCAAGCTCGAGTACCGAGATCCGGTCGCCGCCGATACGATCCTCGGGATCGTCACTGTCGCCCCCGAAGAACGGTATGCTGTCGCAGCCGGCCAGCGCCAGCGCGAGCACGATCATGGGAACGAGGCGCAGCGCCGAAGATCGGGTCATGACAGGCCCTCGAACAGGCTGCGCACCCGCTGTGCGAGACCCGAACCGGGCTCCGCCTCGGCGGCCAGCGCCTCGAAGATCGCGCGGGCGGCTTCCTGATCGCCGGCCTCGAGCGCCATCATGCCCTCAAGCTCCCGTGCCAGGGGCGACCAGGGCGAGCCGCTCTCGATGCTCTGCAGCCGTGCCGCCACATCCTCACGCGTATCGCCGGCGGCCAGCGCCAGACGCGCGGCCTGAAGGCGGGCGAAATCGCGCCAGAGCGGCTCGAGATCCACCCGGCCGGCAAGAGCATCCAGCTCGGCCCGGGCAGCGGCGACATCGCCCTCCTCGTCGGTCACCTTGACGCTGCGGAAACTGTCCTCGACGATGTCCCGCAGCCTGACCGCGCGGGCCGAGGACAGCAGCCGGCCCAGCGTGAC
>CAZPBH010000369.1:0-915 GCA_964584645.1 uncultured Rhodospirillales bacterium
AGCGAGCATCCGGCCTTCATCGAGGGCATCAGCACGGTGCGCGAGGGGTTCAGCAACTTCACCGTCTCGCCCATGAAGTGCACGCCGGCCATGACGATGATATCGGCTTCGAGGTCGCGGGCCTCGCGGGCCAGCGCGAGACTGTCACCGGTGATGTCGGCAACGCCGTGATAGATCTCCGGCGTCTGGTAGTTGTGCGCGAGGATGACCGCGTTCTTCTCCGCCTTCAGGGCGTTGATCTCCCGGATCAGGGGCAGATAGCCTTCCCATTCGGCCCTCGGGATGATCCGCGCCACGCGCTCGTAAAGGCGCGCTTCCGCCGCCTCGTCATGAGGAAAGGCGGGAAGCTGCTCAGCCGTCTCGGCCCGAAGGACCTGACGTGCCTGGGGATGAATTGCGTTCATGATCGCTCAGATAGCCGGATGGCCGCCCTTTTGTAGCCGCGTGCCCGCAAAGCTGCTGGTCGCGGGCGGTAAGGCAGACTAGCTTGGCCTGCAGCGGCGTCTGCTTGCAAGTCCTGCGTGCAGCCGGGCCGGATGTCAGGGCGCATGAGGGGGCATGATCGAGGTCAACAAGCTTGTCTATGATTATCCGGGCCACCGGGCGCTCGACCATGTCGACCTCGCGGTGCAGGCCGGGACGATCACCGCCCTCGTCGGCCCCAACGGAGCCGGCAAGACGACCCTGCTGCGCTGTCTGGCTGCACTCGAAGTGCCTTTGTCGGGATCGATCACCATCGACGGGCTCGACACCATCCGGCGCCCGCGCGAGGCCCATCGCCGGATCGGCTATCTGCAGGACTTCTTCGGCCTGTATGGCGAACTGTCTGTCCGGCGCTGCCTGCACTATTTCGCGGCGATCCATGGCCGGCGCACGCCGGAACCGCTGAAGCGCGTGCACGAGCTGGCAGAGGCC
>CAZPBH010000369.1:925-2683 GCA_964584645.1 uncultured Rhodospirillales bacterium
TGGACCTGATGGACCAGCGAGCCGCCGACCTGTCACGCGGGCAGCGTCAGCGGGTCGCCATCGCGCAGGCGATCGTCCACGGGCCGAAGATCCTCCTGCTGGACGAGCCGGCCTCGGGTTTGGACCCGGCGGCGCGCGAAGACCTTTCAGCGCTGCTGACACGCCTTGCATCCGACGGCCTCACCATTCTCGTCTCCTCGCACATCCTCTCCGAACTGGAGGCCTATGCGAGCGATATCGTGATCATGCGCCAGGGCCGGGTGGTCGAGCAGGGCGCGGTGGAGGCCCTGAGCCGCGGCTCTGTCACCATCGATCTGTCGTTCAGCGAGCCGGTGCCGGACCTTGCCGGCCGCCTCGCCGCGCTCGACGGCGTGGCGCTGGCGGCCCATCACGGGCTGCAGGCGCAGTGCCGCTTCACCGGCGACATTCAGGCCCAGGCCGCGCTGATGCGCGCGATGGTGGAGGCTGGCCTGCCGCTGGCCGGCTTCATGGCCCATGCAACGACCATGCAGGACGTCTACACGGCCCGCATGGCCGAACCCGACCGGCGGGCGGCGGAGTGAGGTTCTGATGATGCTTTTTGTGAACCCCGAGCTTCAACGCGCTGTCTGGCTTGAGCTTTCCACACAGCGCCTGATCGCCATGCCGGCCGTGCTGCTGCTTGGCACATGGGCCTTCGCCGCCGCGTTCGACGGGCGCTACCTCGGCTATTATGCCCAGATCATCCTCGCGGTGATGCTGATCGTCTGGGGTGCCAGACGGGCCGGCGACGCCGTGCTGGCCGAGGTCATCGACCATACCTGGGACAATCAGCGCATGAGCTCGATCGGCCCGTGGGCGATGCTGGTGGGCAAGCTGTTCGGCTCGACGATCTATCTCTGGTACGGGGTCCTGTGCTTTCTTCCCATCGCGTTCTTCTGGGCCGGGGCGGACCCGGTGCGCATCGGCCGGGTTCTGCTGACCGGCCTGATGGTCCATGCGGTGGCCCTGTTCTTCAGCCTGCTGACACATCGCATGAACCCTCATGGCGGCCAGTTCCAGCAGCCGATGGCCCAATCGGCCGGGGTGGCGCTGGGGCTGCCCTTCCTTGCGCTTTATGCCTCGCCCGACTGGGTGACGCGCATGATGGGGGCCGAGCGCGGCTTTGCCGTCTTCGACACCCGCCTTGCGGTCATGGACTTCATCGTCATGACCCAGGCGCTGGTGACGTTCTGGGCCATTGTCGGGATCCAGCGGATGTTGCGGGTCGAGCTGCAGTTCCGCAACACGCCCTGGGTCTGGCTCGCCTTTCTGGTGGTGCTGGCCGCCTATATCGCCTCGCTCGACCTCCGGGTCGTGTCACCGATGGGCAGCGAGCTTCTGTTCGCCGATCTGGTGCGGGTCTTCGGCGCGTTCGTGATCCTGGCTGGCGCGACCTTCGTTGCAGCCTTCTTCGAGCCCAAGAGCGTGGTGCGCCTGCGGCGGTTCACCACCGCGCTTGCCCGGCGCAACTGGGCCGAAGCGCTCTCGAGCACGCCGACATGGGTGACGGGCGCGCTGGTCGCCTTTGTGCTGGGTGTCTGGGCGACGGTGCTGTGGATCGGCTATGTCACCGACCCGCTCGCGGCCAATCGCGACCTGCGGGATGCCATCGTGAGCCTGCCGCTGCATCCCTTCGTGGTGGTGGCCACGCTCTGCTTCGTTGCCCGCGATGTCGGCATCATCCACCTGCTGACCCTCAACCCGCGCTCGCGCCGCGGCCATCTGAGCGCGATGATC
>CAZPBH010000370.1:0-2666 GCA_964584645.1 uncultured Rhodospirillales bacterium
GGGCTCAGGGATTGCGCGAGAGGATGTGCCAGCCGCCGCCATCGGACATCACGGTCACGGCATGGCCACGTTCCTTCAGCGGGATCGCCTCGCCATCGGGATGCGGGCCGGCGCTCGCCTGCACCGTGACCCAATGGGCCGAGACATCCGACTTCTTGATCGTGAACACCTTGCCGATCACGGTGCTGGTCGCCGGTGCCGGCAGCCAGGCCGTGACGGCCGAGGCATAGGCGCTGACGAGATACAGCCGGTGGCTGCCATCGCAGGTCAGGGCCGTGCCCGTCCCGTGATAATGGACCGAGTGTCGCCCGGCATTGCCGCCGATGATGCGCCAGCCGGCGGCGTTCGACATCAGCGTGATGAAGGCGCCTTCAGCCCCCAGATTGACCGGTCCTCCATCGGGACCGCCGGTCCCTGCGGCATCCTGCACGACGATCTTGTGGGCGCTGCTGTCGGCCTTCTTGATGGTGATGACCCGGCCGATGACGCCCGGATCGTCAGCAGCCGGCAGGGTGGCGCTGCGATCACCGCCATGGGCGCTGATCAGCCACAGACGGGCCGAACCGTCGATCGCCACCGCCCCGCCTGCCTCGTCATAGCGCGTGGGCTCGGGCAGGCCGCGCCCGCCGATGATGCGCCAGCCCGCCCCGTTGGAGATGACGGTGAGGAAATCGCCTGCCGCACCGAGCCGCACCTCCCCGCCATCCGGGCCGGCATGGCCCTCGGCGGCGGTGATGATGACAGGATTTGGGCCAGCATCGGATTTCTTGACGGTCATGACCCGGCCGACCAGCGTCGTGGTCGCGGGGTCGGGCAGCTCGACCGTCACCTCGCCCGCGTGCGCGCTGACCAGATAAAGCCGCCGTGACCCGTTGGGGATCAGCTTCGCCCCGCTTTCATGGAAGAGCGTGCCAGACGTGCCTTCACTCCCGCCGACGATGTGCCAGGCCGCCCCGTCGGAGAAGACCGTGGCATGCGCCCGGGGCCGGCTGAGCAGCAAGGTGCCGCCATCGGGGCCGTCATAGCCATGTTCGGTGATCGTGACCGGATGATCACCGGTGTCGGTCTTCTTGATCGTCACCAGCCGGCCCTTGGCCATCTCGGCATCATGGGGCGGGAGCTGGAAGGTGACGGCGCCAGCGGCCGCACTCACCAGATGGACCCGGCGCGAGGTGTCGGCCTCGACCAGCCCGTCGCTCTCGTGGAACTGGGCATCGAGCCTCGGATGGCTCGCAGCGATCACCCGCCAGGCCGCCCCGTTGTTGACCAGGCTGACAAAGGCGTTGGGGGCACGCAGTTCCAGAAGCTCGCCATCGGGGCCGGCTCCCTCGGCCTCCTCTATGATGACCGCATGGGCCGAGCTGTCGATCTTCTTGATCGTCAGGAAGGCGCCATTGTGCAGCTCGCGGCCCGCCGCATCGGTTTCGTTCGATTTCGGCAGCCGGATGGTGACCTCGCCATTGCCCGCACCCACCAGCAGCACCGAGGTCGAGAGATCGACATCGAGCGTCCGATTCTCATCCGGGCCGGGATCGAAGCTGGTCGTATCGAAGCGCAGAAGCTCCATGATGTGGTCGAGGGAACGGGCGCGCGCGAAGCGGTTCTTCTCCGGCCAGCCGGCATTGAGGGTCACGTAATTGCCGCCCGAGAGGTCCCAGATCGCCGCCCCGGCCGAGGCCGCCAGATGGTTGATGAGCGTGGTTTCCTTCGAGCCCGCCTCCAGCAGGACATTGGCCACGGGGCCCGGGGTCTCGGTATAGAGATTGATGAAATGGTTGCGGTCGGCCTCGGCCCCCATGCGCACGCAGGAATGGGCGTTCGGGTGCAGGTTGACCTCGAAATCGGTCCAGGCGTTGTTGAACCGGCCGGCCTCGACATAGAGCCCGCTGCCGGTCATCGCGACACCGAGCGAATAGACCCGGCAGAGGTGGAAACGGTTGGCGTTGGGCGTGTCACCCGTGCCCGAGCGCTTCAGGTGAATGCCGTGCTGGCTCGGCTGCAGCACCAGCACCCGGTCGAAATTGTTCCAGTAGCAGGGGAAGTTCGTGTCGAGATAGCCATCGAGGCAGAGCCCCACCTGCGACCTCTCAATGACGACATCATGCACGCTGTTGTGCACACACACGCCGTCGCGGCCATAAAGAAGGAGGCCCGTGCGCCCCCCCTCCAGCCGGAGATGCGCGATCTCGGCATAGGAATGGACGAGGCGCACAAGGTCGAAGCCGGTCCCGACCGCCCGGATGCGGCTTGCCTGCCCGGCGCCGAAAAGGCGCTGGTTCTCACCGACATCAAGCGGGCCACTGACCAGATAGGTCCCTGCCGGCACGAAGATGGCGCGCGCATCGGCGAGCGCAGCCTGAAAGGCCAGCGTGTCATCGGCGAACCCATCGCCCTTCGCGCCATAATCCTTGATCGAGACCGCCTCGCCCAGCTTGGCGGCGATGGTGCGCTCGATGGTGCCCTGACCGGTGGCGGTAAAGGCGGGCAGATCGGTGGTGGTGCCGACCGGCAGGGCTATCGGCAGACCATCAGCATCAAAGCCCAGCGCCTTGTCGGCCCGCACGGCCCGGCCGGGCAGAACCGGGTGGGAGATTTCTTCCGAATCCGGAAAGCGCAGATGACCGGCGCGTTCGGCCTCGCCCTGCTGCAGGCCGGCGACCAGCCAG
>CAZPBH010000371.1:0-2661 GCA_964584645.1 uncultured Rhodospirillales bacterium
CAGCACCAGCTCCTCGGCCAGGATCTGGGGAAGGCTGGTATAGACGCCCTGGCCCATTTCCGCATGGTTGGCCACGACCGTGACGCTCTCATCCTCGCCGATGCGCACCCAGGCGTTGAGCGCGCTCTCGCCCTCACCGGCTGTGGCGCCGGCGGTGGCGAGGTTCTTGCCCCGCGGCCAGAAGGTGAAGCCGAGCGCCAGGCCGCCCACACCCACGGCACTGCCGATCAGGATCTTGCGTCGTGAAATTCCGCCCATGCGCGTGGGTTCCCTGTTCTGTCCCGGACGTTATGTACCCGCATGGCGTGAGATTGTCCGCCCCGGCGGGGGGTCAACTTTCGCCCCGTCAGGCCGGAGCTTGAGCCCTATTCGGCCGGTGTGCCCTGCGGTGATGCGTTCGGGATGGCGGTCGCCGGCGTGCGCGGCCTTTCGCGCTCCCACTCCTCGATGGTGCGGGCGATCCGCCCCGGGCGGCCGGTGAACCGGGCGAGGGCAAAATAGACCGCCGGCACGACGATCAGGGTGAACAGCGTGGCGATCAGCACGCCCGAGACGATGGTGATGCCGATGGTGAAACGGCTCTCCGCCCCGGCCCCGGTTGCCATTGCCAGCGGCAGGGCGCCGATGGCCGTGGAAAGGGAGGTCATCAGGATCGGGCGAAGCCGGATGGCGGCGGCCTCGACCGTGGCCTCGGCCAGGTCGCGCCCGGCCTCGCGCAGCTGGTTGGCGAATTCCACGATCAGGATGCCGTTCTTCGCCGCGATCCCGATCAGGATGATGATGCCGATCTGGGAATAGATGTTGAGCGAGCTGTCGAACAGCCACAGCCCGAACAGGGCGCCCGCCACGCCCAGCGGCACCGTGGTCATGATCGTCACCGGGTGAACGAAGCTCTCGAACTGGGCGGCGAGCACGAGGAACACCACGAGCAGCGCCAGCCCGAAGACGAAATAGATCGTGTTCGAGGATTCGCGGAATTCCCGGCTTGCGCCGCCATAATTGATCTCGGCGCCGGGGGCGATCTCCGCCGCCATCTCGTCCAGGGCCGCCAGCGCCTCACCCAGCGTGTGGCCGTCGGCGATGTTGGCGCTGATGGTGATCGCCCGCAGCCGGTTGTAGCGGTTCAGCTCGCCCGGCTCGGCGGTATCGCGGATCGTCACCAGATTGGCCAGCGGGATCAGCGCGCCCGTGCGTTCGGACCGGACATAGGTGTTGGCGAGGTCTTCCGGCCCGCTGCGCTCGGCAGGCTCGGCCTGCAGCATCACCTCATATTCCTCGCCCCGGTCGGAAAAGCTGGTGACACGGCGGGCGGCGAACAGGGTCTCCAGCGTCCGGCCGATCTCCCGCACCGACACGCCGAGATCGGCGGCGCGGGTGCGGTCGATATCGATCTTGAGCCGGGGCAGGGTCTCGAAATAGTCGCTCTGCAGGCGCTCCATGGAAGGGTGGGCCTCGGCCCGTTCCATGATCGCATCGCGCCAGGCCGCCAGTTCCTCATAGGTCGACCCGCCGATGATGAACTGCACCGGCCTGCTGCCCTGGCTGCCCAGCGTCTGGCCGATCAGCGGGATGGTGCGATAGCCGGTCTGGGCCTGCAGCTTGGGCATCAGATCGGCGACGATCTCGCGCGTCGTGCGCTCGCGTTCACCGAAATCGGCCAGCACGACGATGAAGAAGGCGGTGTTGAAGCGTTCGGTCGGGCCGAAACCGGCCGGGGTGCGCAGCATCAGGCGGCGCACATCGCCCGTGCCTTCCACTTCCTGCTCCATGATGATGCGCTCGGCCTCCAGCGAGCGCTCCCGCATGTATTCGTAGGAGGCGCCCTCCGGCCCGACGAGGATGAAGTTGAAGGCGCCGCGATCCTCCGGCGGGGCAAGTTCCGTCGGTAGATCGCTCCACAGCGCATAGATCGCTCCGAAGGTCGCAGCCCCGATGCCCCCGACCAGCAGCGGCATGCGGATGCTGCCCGCCACGATCCGGCGATAACCTGCATTGACGCGCGCGAAGCCGCGATTGATCCAGCCGGCCACCGCCCCGGCCGACTCATCGCCCGCTCTTCCGCCTGATCCACCCCTCGCGCGCAGCAGCTTGGAGCACATCATCGGGGTCAGCGACAGCGCGATGAAGGAGCTGGCGACGACCGCCGCGGCCACGGTCAGGGCGAGTTCCCGGAACAGGAGGCCGGTGGTGTCGATCATGATGGTCATCGGCAGGAAGACGGCGACCAGCACCGCCGTCGTGGCGAGGATCGCGAACCCCACCTGCCGCGCGCCGCGATAGGCCGCCACCGGCCCCGGCTCCCCCTTGTCCAGCCGGCGCTGCACATTCTCCAGCATCACGATGGCATCATCGACGACCAGCCCGATGGTGAGCACCAGCGCCAGCAGCGTCAGAAGGTTGAGGCTGAGCCCGAACAGCCAGAACACGATCATCGTCGCTGCCAGCGACACCGGCACCGTCACGGCGGGGATCAGGGCCGCCCGCAACGAGCCGAGGAACAGGGCGATGACGGTCAGCACCGCAACCCCGGCAATGGCCAGCGTCTTCCAGACCTCGTCGATGGCCGCGCGCACGAACATCGTGCGGTCGAAACTCTCGAAAAGGCTGATATCGGGGGGCAGGGTGGCGCGGATGCGGTCGGCCTCGGCCATCACCCGCTCG
>CAZPBH010000372.1:0-2660 GCA_964584645.1 uncultured Rhodospirillales bacterium
GGGACCGAGGCGCAGCCTGTCGCCTCGCCCGGTTCCTATGACCAGAAGCATATCGACCGCATCGGCAAGCTCAAGCACTGCATCGCTTATGGGCCGGGGATCCTCGATCTGGCCCACCAGCCCGACGAGTTCGTCGTGATCGATGATCAGGTGAACGCCGCCAAGGTGATGGCGAGGGCCGCCCATGCGCTGCTGACGGGGGCGGCTGGTTGAGGGCGCCGGCGCTGGCGGCACTGCTGGTGCTGGCCACCCTGCCCGTGCGCGCGGGCGAGCCGCTGGTGCTGGGCCTGGTGCTGGAGCCGCCGCATCTGGACCCCACCGGAGGCACGGCCGAGGCCATCGATGAGGTGGTCTATGCCAATGTCTTCGAGGGGCTGACCCGGATCCACGAGGATGGCAGCGTTGCCCCGGCGCTCGCCACAGGCTGGGAGATGGCCGGTGACGGGCTGGCGCTGACCTTCACGCTGCGCGAAGGCGTGACCTTTCATGATGGTGCGGCGTTCACGGCCGAGGATGTGGCCTTTTCGATTCAGCGCGCGCAGGCTCCCGACAGCGTCAACGCCCAGAAGCCGATCTTCGCGCCCATCGAGCGGGTGGAGGTCGTGGATCCGGCCACTGTTACCCTGCACCTGAACCGCCCGGCCGGAGACCTTCTGTTCAATCTGGGCCTGGGTGACGCGGTGATCGTCGATCCCGCCAGTGCGGCCACCAACCGCACCCGCCCCATCGGCACCGGCCCCCTTCGCTTCCAGCGCTGGCGGCGCGGCGACAAGGTGACCCTGGCGCCTTATGCGGGCTATTGGGGTGAACCGGTCGCCTTCAGCGAGGTCGTCTTTCGCATCATCCCCGAGGCGGCTTCGGCCTTCGCCGCGGTGAAGGCGGGCGTGGTGCACGGCTTTGCCAATTTCCCCGCGCCTGAGACCGCCGCCCTCTTGGAAGATGACCCCGACATCGCGGTGGTGCGCGGCGCCACGGAAGGGGAGGTGATCCTCGCCCTCAACCATCGCCATCCTGCGCTGGGTCAGATCGCGGTGCGCCGGGCGCTGGCCCACGCCGTCAACCGACAGGCGATCATCGAGGGCGCCATGTTCGGCGAGGGCCAGGTGCTGGGCACCCATTTCCCGCCCTGGCGGGCCGAGGCGCTGGATCTGGCTGGCCTTCACCCCCATGACGCCGCCGCCGCCCGCGCCCTGCTGGAGGCCGCAGGCTTCACTGACGAGGCCCCGCTCAGCCTGCGCCTGGCCCTGCCCCCCCCGGCCTATGCCCGCCGGGGGGGCGAGCTGGTGGCGGCCCAGCTGCGCGCTGTCGGGGTGGATGTGCGTATCGAGGCGCTGGAATGGGCCTCCTGGCTGGATCGGGTCTTTGCCCGCCATGATTTCGATCTGACGATCATCGCCCATACCGAGCCCAACGATATCGGTATCTACGCCCGGCCCGACTATTATTTCGGCTATCAGAACCCGGCCTTTGCGCGCGTGATCGAGGATCTGGCGATTACCCTGCCGGGCGCCGAACGGACCCGTCTGCTGCACGCAGCCCAGCGCTTGTTGGCCGAGGATGTGGCCAATGTCTTTCTTTTCCAGCTGCCCAAGCTTGGCGTCTGGGATGCGCGGCTGCAGGGGCTCTGGGCCAACGCGCCGATCCAGGCCAAAGATGTCACGAGCGCACGCTGGCGCCCGGCGCAAGCGGCCAGCGCCCCATGATCCGCCATCTGGCTGGCCGCGCGGCGGTGCTGGGGCTGACGCTCTTCATCGCCTCGATCATCATCTTCCTGACCCTGTCGGTGGCGCCGGGCGATCCGGCCCGGTTCATGCTGGGGGTCAACGCCGCCCCTGACACACTTGCCGCCCTGCGTGCCGAGCTGGGGCTGGAGGGCAGCGCCTGGGCCCGCTATTGGGGCTGGATCGGCGGGGTGCTGACCGGCGATTTCGGGCTCAGCTATACCTACCGGGTGCCCGTCGGCCAGCTTATCCTTGAGCGGTTGGAGGTCACCCTGCCGCTGACGCTCTATGCGCTGGTTCTGGCTGTGGTGGTGGCGATCCCGCTTGGCAGCCTCGCCGCCGCGCATGAGGGCAAGGCTGCCGATATCGCGGTGCTGACGACCAGCCAGCTTGGTGTCGCGGTGCCCAATTTCTGGCTGGCGATCCTGATGGTCGGGCTGTTCTCGACCCTTCTTGACCTGATCCCGCCCGGCGGCTTTCCGGGCTGGCAGGCGGGCCTCGGCGCGGGTCTGGCAGCACTGACCCTGCCGGCCATCGCGCTTGCCCTGCCGCAGGCGGCGATCCTGACACGGGTGATGCGCACCGCCTTGATCGGCACGCTGGGCGAGGATTACATCCGCACCGCCCGGGCCAAGGGCCTCAGCCGCGCTTCCGTCATCTGGCGCCATGGCCTGCGCAACGCGCTGATCCCGGTTCTGACCATCATCGGCCTTCAGTTCAGCTTTCTGCTGGCCGGGGGCATCATCATCGAGAATGTGTTCTTCCTGCCCGGGCTGGGGCGGCTGGCCTTTCAGGCGATCACCCAGCGCGATCTGATCGTGGTCGAAAGCGTGGTGATGGTTCTGGTGTTCGCGGTCATCGCGGTGAACTTCCTCACCGATCTCGCCTATGCCTGGGTCGACCCGCGATTGCGGCGGCGATGAGAACGCCGGAGCGCGC
>CAZPBH010000373.1:0-2659 GCA_964584645.1 uncultured Rhodospirillales bacterium
ACAACCCGATGATCTGGCGCGGGCCGATGGTCCAGTCGGCGCTGACCCAGATGCTGGGCGATTGCGTGTGGGGCGAGCTCGATTGTCTTGTGCTCGACATGCCGCCGGGCACAGGCGATGCGCATCTGACCATCGCCCAGGGGGCCGCGCTGTCGGGCGCGGTGATCGTCTCCACACCCCAGGACATCGCCCTGATCGACGCCCGCAAGGGCCTCAACATGTTCCGCAAGGTCGAGACCCCGGTGCTCGGCATCATCGAGAACATGAGCTATTTCATCGCGCCCGACACCGGCGCACGCTACGAGATCTTCGGCCATGGCGGGGCCGAGATGGAGGCCCGGCGCCTTGGGGTGCCGTTTCTGGGCGCCTTGCCCCTGTTGCCCGCGATCCGGGTGGGCGGCGATGCCGGGCGCCCCGCACCGATCGAGGATCCGGGCGGCGAAGCAGCCCAGCGGCTGAGCGCCATGGCGCGCCAGATCTGGGACAATCTGCAGGGAGCAGCGAAACCTCCGCCGCGCATCATCGTTGAAGAGTAGGACATGACAGAGAATCTTCCCGATCCCTGGGCCAGCCTTCAGGCCCTTCGCGCCGAACCGCCGCTGGTTCAGAACATCACCAATTTCGTGGCGATGGATCTGGCGGCGAACGTGCTCCTGGCGCTCGGCGCCTCCCCGGCGATGGCGCATGCGCCCGAGGAAGCCGAGGAATTCGTCAAGATATCCTCGTCCCTGACCATCAACATCGGCACCCTGACCGGCGACTGGGTCAAGGCGATGCACAAGGCCGTCGATGTGGCAGAGCGCACCGGCACGCCCTGGGTGCTCGACCCCGTCGCCGCCGGCGCCACGAGCTATCGCACGCGTGTCGCTTCCGATCTTTCCACACGCGGCCCGGCGGTGATCCGCGGCAATGCGAGCGAGATCATGGCCATCGCCGGGTCGGGATCGGGCGGGCGCGGGGTGGACAGCCTCGCCGAGAGCTTCGAGGCCCTCGATGCGGCCAAGGCGCTTGCCGCCGACAGGAAGTGCGTTGTCCTGATCACCGGAGCGGTGGATTACGCGACCAATGGGCGCCAGACGCTTGCCATCGAAGGTGGCAGCCCGCTGGCGACCCGGGTGACGGCTTTAGGCTGTGCGCTCACATGTTCGGTCGGCGCGGCCCTAGGGGTCGAGAAGAACCCGCTCGCCGCTTCTGCGCTGGCCGCTTCCTGGTTCAACGCGGCCGGCACGCGGGCGGCCCGGCTTGCCGGCGGACCGGCCAGCTTCCGTTCCGCCTTTCTCGATGCGCTCTACAATCTGGAAGAGGGCGATCTTGCGGATCTGATTAAGGCCGCCTGAGGGGGCTCAGGGCCAGCCGCCAGCGACCGGATAGACATGGCCGGTCAGAAACCCGGCCTCCTCGCTCATCAGGAAGGCGATCAGCGCGCCGACTTCCTCGGGCCGCCCCAGGCGGCCGAGCGGGACATTGCCCACGATCTTCGCCCGCTTGGCCTCATCCTCCAGCAGCGTCTTCAGGAAATAGCTCTCGCTCTCGATGAAGTTCGGCGCGACGGCGTTGACGCAGATCCCGTCGCGGGCGAGTTCGCGCGCCAGCGTGGTCGCCAGCATGTTCGCCGCCCCGCGGGCGGTGACATAGATCGCATAGTTCGGCAGACCCTGCAGCGGCGCGGCCGAGGTCACAAGGACCAGCCTGCCCCGGCTCTCCCGCAAGACCGGCACCGCCGCACGAGCCAGCCGGAACGGGGTGACGACCAGATCCTCCAGCGCGGCACGCAGGGCTTGCGGGTCGGCTTCCGTAATGGGTGCGCGGGCTGCCGGGTGGAAATCATTGCTGACAACGCCGTCGAGCCGCCCATGCCGGTCGAGTGCGGCCTGAACGAGGGCCTCCGGCGCTTCCTCATCGAGGGTTTCGGCGGGCAGCGTTCCCGTTTGTGGCCGCTGGGCGAGGACGGTCGCCCCGGCCGTGGCCAGCGCGTGGATGGCACCGGTACCCACGAAATGCGCGGCACATGTCACGAGGATCACCCGGCCGGAAAGGTCCGGCATCGCTCAGCCTTCCAGACCGAGCGCTGCCGCCAGCTCGCGCCATTCGCGCTTCGACAGCGTGCTGCTTTCCTGGGTGACCGGCTCGCCCGCCAGCAGCCGTTTCACCACCTCGACCGCCGGGGCCGACAGGCTGACAGCCCCCAGCCGGTAATCGCAGAACGCCTTGTGGGAGAGCGGCACCCAATCAGCCATGATCGCCAGCATGATTTCCGCATAGGCGCGGATCTCGTACTGCGCATGGGCGTCGGCGCGCAGCCTCAGGAAGTGCATCAGATTGTGCAGGTCAATCTTCCAGTACCATTGGGTATAGGTGTTCAGCGTCAGGTTCATGCGCGCCAGCTCGCGCGCCAGGCCCAGCCTGTCGGCGTCGGCCGGCTCCCCTGCTTCGTCCTCGTTCAGCATCCAGGCATAGTTGGCATAGGTGCGCTCGGCATCCTCACGCAGCAGCGCCATGACCCTGGCCGCCTCCTCGCCCGCCAGCACCGCATCGCGGCCCTGCCGGTTGCTGGCCGATTGCGCGGCCAGATGCTCCGGCGCCGGGAGGTAGAATTCCTTGTCGAGGATCGAATAGCGCGCGGAATACTCGTTGATGTTGGCGGTGCGGTGCCGGACCC
>CAZPBH010000374.1:0-2639 GCA_964584645.1 uncultured Rhodospirillales bacterium
GCCACCCCTTCCAGCGCCGTTTCGGCACTATCGCCGCCGGCCAGGGTGATGTCACTCAGCGAGAGGATGCCAACGAGCCGCTTGTCGCGGTTCACGACCCGTCAGCGCCGGGAAGGCCTGTATCACGGTCGGAGCTCATGCCTAGCCGGCGTTCGTCATCGCCCACCGGGGCAGGGGCACCGCCATCCATCTCGGCGATCAGGCGGCCTTGCGGGTCCCGGCCTTGCCGGTCACCTTGCGGACCGCATCGGCGATCCTGTCCACGGTCGGCACATAGATGTCTTCGAGCGCCGGCGCGAAGGGCACGGGCGTGTGCGGACAGGTGACCATCTGGATGGGCGCCTCGAGGAAATCGAAACCCTCCTGAGAGACCTGAGCGGCCACATCTGCGGCCAGCGAGCAACGCGGCGGGTTCTCGTCCACGATGACGAGCCGGCCCGTCTCCTCGACGCTTTCGAGGATGCTGTCGAGATCGAGCGGCGAGCTGGTGCGCGGGTCGATGACCGTGCAGTCGATGCCTTCCTCGGCCAGCGCCTCGGCCGCCTTGAGGGAGCGCCCGACCATCGAGGAAAACGCGACGATGGTCACATCATCGCCCTCGCGCGCGAATTCGGCCTCGCCGAGCGGGATGGTATAGGCCTCGTCCGGCACCTCGGCCTGCGTATCATAGAGCGTCTTGTGCTCCAGAAAGATCACGGGGTCGTCATCGCGGATCGCGCTGATCAGCAGGCCCTTGGCGTCATAGGCGTTGGAAGGCATGGCGACCTTCAGCCCCGGCACCATGGTGAACAGGTTGGACAGCATCTGGCTGTGCTGGGCAGCACAGCGCGCCCCGGCCCCGGCCATGCCGCGGATGACCATGGGGGTCCGGGCCTTGCCGCCGAACATGTAACGGAACTTCGCAGCCTGATTGTAGATCTGGTCGAAGCACACGCCGACGAAATCGATGAACATGATCTCCGCCACCGGGCGCAGACCGCACAGGGCCGCCCCGTTGGCCGCGCCGATGATGGCACTTTCCGTGATCGGTGTGTCGATCACCCGATGCTCGCCGAAGGTGCCGATCAGGCCCTTGGTGACACCCAGCACCCCGCCATAGGCATCGCGCTGCCCAGTCGTGCCGGCCCCGCCGGCGACATCCTCACCGATCACGATGACGTTCTCATCGCGCTCCATTTCCTGCCGGATCGCCTCGTTGATCGCCTGGCGGTAGCTTTTCATCGGCATGGCGCCGTCCCTCCCTGAAACTTTCTCATGGTTCTTGTTCCGGCGCCCGGCTCAGGCGTAGCGGACATAGACGTCGGTGGTCAGTGTGGCGGCATCGGGCACGGGTGCTGCGAGCCCGCTTTCCACGGCTGCGTCCACCTCGGCCAGGATTTCGTCATCGATGGCGTCGAGATCGCCGACCTCCAGCAGCCCGGCCTCCAGCACCCGCGCACGGAAGTTCTTCAGGGGGTCGCCATGCTCCAGCGTCGCCTTGCGCTCTTCTTCGGAGCGGTAGAGTTGCGGATCGCCGACAAAATGGCCGTAGAACCGCTTGGCCACGGTTTCGATCGTGGTCGGCCCGCCGCCCGAGCGCGCCCGCTCGATGGCTTCGCCGGCGGCCCGGTGGACCTCGAAGAAATCGGTGCCGTCGACCTTCACCGCCGGCATGCCGAACCCGGCCGCCCGGCCCGCCATGTCCTTGGAGCCGACGGCATAGTCCGAGCCCGTCGCCTCGCCATAGCCGTTGTTCTCCAGCACGAAGATGACCGGCAGCTGCAAGACCACAGCCATGTTCATGGCCTCGAAGGTCGTGCCCTGGTTGGACGCCCCGTCGCCGGAGAAGCTGACGGCCACGAAATCCTCGCCCTTGGTCTTGGCGGCCAGCGCTGCCCCCATGCAGATCGGCGGATTGCCGCCGACGATGGCGTTGGCGCCCAGCATCCCCTTGTCCATATCGGCGATGTGCATGGAGCCGCCCTTGCCGTTGTTCAGCCCGTCGGCCTTGCCCATGATCTCGTGCATCATGCCCTTCACATCGCAGCCCTTGGCGATGCAATGACCATGGCCGCGATGGGTGGAGCCGATCTTGTCCCGGTCACTCAGGTGCATGCACACACCCACGGCCGAGGCCTCCTGCCCGGCATAGAGATGGATGAAGCCCGGGATGTTGCCGGCCTCGAATTCCTTGACGATCCGTTCCTCGAAGGCGCGTATCCGGCGCATCAGGCGATAGGCGCGGATCAGCTCGTCGCGGCTCAGCTGCATCTCTTCGTTCTCTCCTCCCTGAAGCGTCGTTGCGGGCACGACGCCGTGGTTTTTTCATCATTTAGGCGGGCGCCCGGCCGATGACAGTCTCCAGCACGGCGCCGGTCTCCCTCCTCCAGGCTTGCCGGAGCGGGTGCCCGCACCCCAAGTAAGCGTGCCGTTGCACATTCCCAAGGGTTAAGCCGCTAGCCATGGATCTGACCACCTCCGACGAGCAGAACCTGCTGAAGGACAGCGTCGAGCGTTTCGTGCGCGACACCTACGATCATGACGGGCGCCGGCGGATCACCGCCGAGCCGGAGGGGTTCTCCCGCGCCGTCTGGGCCCAGATGGCCGAGCTTGGATGGACCGCCCTGCCCTTCGCCGAGGCCGATGGCGGTCTTGATGGC
>CAZPBH010000375.1:0-2636 GCA_964584645.1 uncultured Rhodospirillales bacterium
GGACTACGATCTTCTCCCGTGGGGGCGGCTGTTGATTTCCACGCAGAACTGACCCGGGATTTCCACTGAGAAGTGACCCGCCTCAGGATAGGTTTCTGCGCATCAGGCAGGTGTCAATGTTGGGGTGCCCTCCTTCTGTTTTCTGGCGGTCGATGCGGTGCTTTCCCGGTAGCGGAAGCTGTCATTGCCGGTCTCGAGGATGTGGCAACGGTGGGTCAGGCGATCGAGCAACGCGGTCGTCATTTTGGCGTCGCCGAAGACGGTGGCCCATTCGCTGAAGCTGAGATTGGTGGTGATGATGACGCTGGTTCGCTCGTAGAGCTTGCTTAGCATATGGAAGAGCAGCGCCCCACCCGAGGCACTGAACGGCAGGTAGCCCAATTCATCGAGGACCACGAGATCCAGGCGGATCAGGCCCTCGGCGATCTTGCCGGCCTTGCCCCGCGCCTTTTCCTGCTCGAGCGCGTTGACGAGTTCGATGGTGGAGAAGAAGCGGACCTTGCGGCGATGGTGCTCGATGATCTGGATGCCGAGGGCGGTGGCAATGTGCGTCTTCCCGGTGCCAGGGCCGCCGATCAGCACGACGTTCTCGGCGGCATCGAGGAAGCTGCCCTTGTGCAGTTGGCGCACCGTGGCCTCGTTGACCTCGCTGGCGGCAAAGTCGAAGCCGGTGAGATCCTTGTAGGCGGGGAACCGCGCGGCCTTCATGTGGTAGGCGATGGAGCGGACCTCGCGCTCGGCCAGTTCGGCCTTGAGCAGCTGGGACAGGATCGGCACGGCGGCTTCGAAGGCTGGTGAGCCCTGTTCCATCAGCTCGGTGACGGCTTGGGCCATACCGTGCATCTTGAGGCTGCGGAGCATGATGATGATGGCGCCGCTGGCGGGGTCATGACGCATGGCGGCCTCCCACGGTCCGGGCCCGTAGGGCGTCGTAACGGCCGACATCGGCCTTGGGTTCGCGGCGCAGGGCCAGCGCCTCTGGCGTGTCGATGTCCGGCCCGGTGGCGGTCTTCCCGTCCACCAGGCGGTGGAGGATGTTCAGCACATGGGTCTTGGTCGCCACCCCCTCGGCCAGCGCCAGTTCCACCGCCGCCAGCACGGCCTGCTCGTCATGGTGCAGCACCAGGGCGAGGACATCGACCATCTCCCGGTCGCCGCCAACACGCCGCAGCATCAGGGCCTGCAGTTGTTTGAAGCCCTCGGGTAGCTCGGCGAAGGGGGCGCCATTACGTAGGGCACCGGGCTTGCGCTGGATGACCGCCAGATAGTGCCGCCAGTCGTAGATGGTGCGCGTCGGCAGGTGGTGGGAGCGCAGGATCAGCCGCTGGTGCTCGCACAGGACTTGTCCCTCGGCGACCACCACGAGCCGGTCAGGGTAGATGTGCAGGCTGACGGGCCGGTTCGCAAAGGATGCCGGCACGCTGTAGCGATTGCGCTCGAAGGTGATCAGGCAGGTGGGCGACACCCGCTTGGGCATCTCGACAAACCCGTCGAAGGCAGGTGGCAGGGGCATCAGCGCCGCCTGTTCCGCGGCGAAGACATCCGCGATGGTGCCGGGCAGGCTGCCATGCTCGGTCTCCTGCCACAGCGCGATGCAGCGCTCCTCCAGCCAGGCGTTCAGCGCATCGAGGTCGGGGAAGGTCGGCATCAGCTGCCACAGCCGCGGCCGGGCATCCTGCACGCCCTTCTCGACCTGGCCCTTCTCCCAGCCGGACGCCGGATTACAGAAGGTCGGCTCGAACACGTAGTGGTTGGTCATGGCCATGAAGCGGGCATTGACCTGGCGCTGCTTGCCGCGCCCCACCCGGTCCACCGCCGTGCGCATATTATCGTAAATCCCCCGGGCCGGGATGCCGCCGAAGACGCGGAACCCGTGCCAGTGGGCATCGAACAGCATCTCGTGGCTTTGCAGCAGATAGGCCCGCAGCAGGAATGCCCGGCTGTGTGCCAGCTTGATATGGGCGACCTGCAGCTTGGTGCGCTCACCGCCGATGACCGCGTAGTCCTCGCTCCAGTCGAACTGGAACGCCTCGCCCGGCTGGAACAGCAGCGGCACGAAGGTACCGCGCTCCGCCGTTTGCTCGTCCCGATGGCGGCCGGCCCGCCATTCGCGGGCGAACGCCGCCACGCGGTTGCAGGAGCCGGTGAAGCCGAGCGCGACCAGATCGGCATGCAGCTGCTTCAGCGTCCGCCGCTGCTTGCGACCCTTGCCAGCCTCGGTCTTCAGCCAGCCCGCCAGCTTCTCGGCATACGGGTCGAGTTTGCTCGGCCGCTCCGGCGTGGCGAACCTCGGCTCCACCGCGCCGGACTTCAGGTACTTCCGGACCGTGTTGCGCGACAGGCCGGTGCGCCGCGCGATCTCGCGTATCGGCAGCTGCTCCCGCAGCGCCATGCGTCGAATGACATTCAATAGCCCCATGTGGATCACTCCGTTGCCCCCCTCGCGCATGGCTCTGGGGGGAGGGTCACATGGGTCAAATCTCAGTGGAAATTATGCCCCTTCCCGGGTCAGTTCTGCGTGGAAATCAACATACCGGGGGCTGACACCGCTGATCTACGGGCACGTCAACCCGTATGGCCGGTTCGATCTGGACCTCGGCGCACGCATCGACTTTCAACGCGATGCGGCGTGACCT
>CAZPBH010000376.1:0-2626 GCA_964584645.1 uncultured Rhodospirillales bacterium
CCCGCGGCCTCCGGCGTGACAGGCCGGCGCTCTAACCAACTGAGCTACACCCGCGCGGGAGAGGTGGTCATAGGGCAGGGCTGCGGGCGAAGTCAAGCGACACGCAACAGCATTCTGATCAAGGCTGGACGAGATCCAGAGGCGAAGCAGAATCTCCAGGCGGTAGGCCGCGGCAGAACCTGCTCGCGCGCCCTCAGGCCTCCGCTTCGCTGCGGATTTCGCGCGAAAATTGATCCCCCGGATCAATTTTCAGTCCTCAGGCCTTCGCTGCGCTTCGGATTTTCGGTCGAAAAACGATTCACAGGATCGTTTTTCGTGTCCGCCAGCCTGCGCTTCGCTGCGGATTTTGCGCGAAAATTGATCCCCCGGATCAATTTTCAGTCCTCAGGCCTTCGCTGCGCTTCGGATTTTCGGTCGAAAAACGATTCACAGGATCGTTTTTCGTGTCCGAAAATGGTGGGCGATGACGGGATCGAACCGCCGACCCTCTCGGTGTAAACGAGATGCTCTCCCAGCTGAGCTAATCGCCCTGTTCATCCCGCGCGCCACGTGCGCTAAACATCCGGCAAGATGCAGCATGGAGCCTGGTCAGGCCAGGGAAAAGAAAAGGCGCGGTCAGCTGACCTTTGAGCCTGTCAGCCTACCGCGCCCTTCGGCGTGCCAAACCGAAAACTCAGTTCAGCGCATCCTTCAGACCCTTGCCGGGCTTGAACTTCGGCTGCTTGGAAGCCGGGATCTTGATTTTCTCTCCGGTGCGCGGATTGCGCCCCTCGGACGCAGCACGCGCTGCAACCGAAAAGGTGCCAAAGCCGACCAGGCGGACTTCCGAGCCGGATTTGAGAGCATCGGTGATGCCATCCAGAACAGCATCAACAGCCTTGGCCGCATCAGCCTTGGTGATATCCGCATTGGACGACACGTAAGCGACGAGATCGTTTCTATTCACAAGAGCCCCCTCTGTAGGTGCAGGCATCGGTGTTTCTTGACCATGGATGAGACCGGGGACCCCGGCCGAATCGCAAGCCCGATAAGCGGGGGGCGTGCGCGTGGCGCTTATTTATGCGGATTCTCTGGCCGGGCTCAATGCCGAATTACGTCAGAATCGCCATCTTCTGCGCCTGTGGCCGCCAGATCGGGGATGTTTTCGTCCTCCTCGACCCACTCGATCGGCTCAGGAGCCCGTGTCAGGGCCGCTGCCAGCACCTCATCGACCGTACGAACCGGCACGATCTCGAGTGATTTCTTCACGTTATCCGGGATGTCGGCGAGGTCCTTCTCGTTATCCTTGGGGATCAGGACCTTGCGCAGCCCGCCGCGAAGAGCCGCCAGCAGCTTCTCCTTCAGCCCACCGATGGGAAGGACGCGACCACGCAGGGTGATCTCGCCGGTCATGGCGACGTCCTTGCGCACAGGAATGCCCGTCAGAACAGAGACGATCCCGCTGATCATCGCAACCCCGGCCGAGGGGCCGTCCTTCGGGGTCGCCCCCTCGGGCACGTGAACGTGAATGTCGCGCCTGGCGATGAGCTTCGGCGAGATGCCGAGCGAGGGAGCGCGCGCCTTGATGAACATCTCGGCCGCCTGGACCGATTCCTTCATCACATCACCGAGCTTGCCGGTCATCGTGACCCGCCCACGCCCCGGCACCATCACCCCTTCGATGGAGAGAAGCTCGCCGCCGACCTCCGTCCAGGCAAGGCCCGTCACCACGCCGATCAGATCCTCGTCCTCGGCCTGACCGAAACGGAAGCGCGGCACACCGGCAATCTTGTTGAGGTTGCGCCGTGTGACCTTCACCTGCGCCGATTCCCCGGCGACGATCTGCTTTGTTGCCTTGCGCGCAAGATTGGCAATCTCGCGCTCGAGATTTCGCACACCGGCCTCCCGGGTGTAGAGGCGGATCAGCTCGCGCATCGCATCATCGGAGATCTCGAATTCGCCCTCCTTCAGGCCGTGCGATTCGAGCTGCTTCTGCAGCAGGTGGCGACGGACGATCTCCACCTTCTCGTCCTCGGTATAGCCGGGGATGCGGATCACCTCCATCCGGTCCAGCAGCGGCTGCGGCATCCGCAGGCTGTTGGCGGTGCAGATGAACATCACGTTGGAAAGATCGTAATCGACCTCGAGATAATGGTCCTGGAAGGTCGCGTTCTGCTCCGGGTCCAGCACCTCCAGAAGGGCCGATGAGGGATCGCCGCGCCAGTCGGCTCCCAGCTTGTCGATCTCATCGAGCAGAAAAAGCGGGTTCGAGGATTTCGCCTTCTTCATGCCCTGGATGATCTTGCCCGGCATCGAGCCGATATAAGTCCGCCGATGACCGCGGATCTCCGCCTCGTCACGTACGCCACCGAGGCTCATCCGAACGAAATTGCGGTTCGTCGCGCGGGCGATCGACTTGCCGAGCGAGGTCTTCCCCACCCCCGGCGGCCCGACGAGGCACAGGATCGAGCCCTTGATCTTGCCCACGCGCTGCTGCACGGCAAGGTATTCGAGGATCCGTTCCTTCACCTTCTCCAGGCCATAATGGTCCTCGTTCAGGACCGTTTCGGCGTGGCTGATGTCCTTCTTGATCGCCGTATTCTTTTTCCACGGGATCGAGAGCATCCAGTCGAGATAATTGCGCACG
>CAZPBH010000377.1:0-2614 GCA_964584645.1 uncultured Rhodospirillales bacterium
GAGCGTCACGTTGCCAACGTGAATGTCGTGAGTTCGAATCTCATCACCCGCTTTCCCCCAGAATAACGCCACCATGGGACAACCGTGCCCCGGTGGCCTTTTTTGTGCCCTATCTTTCGCCCGCGACGAAGCTTGCGACACTCCGGCCCGTTGTCCGTCCCATGCCCTCGCGTGGACAGCCGTGCCCAGCGTCCGACTGCTATCGGGCACCAAGAAGCGCACCAGTGCGAGCAAGTGAGCACCGAGGTTGGCACTCCATGGGTGCCTACATGTTGGTGACGTTTGCCCGTGTGGCGTGATGTTGGTCAACACCAGCCCGCCATCGCTGTGCCTTCTCGATCCAGGGCGCGGTTGTCGGTTATCTTGGGTTTGCCATGCTGGAAGCGCGTCTGACACCAAGTGGACATCTGGCCCTGGATCGGCCGACCGACGGGAACGTTGCCCGGTCGCTGTCGGCGGTGCTTGCGGCCTTCGAAGCGGATTGGCGGGGTGGGCTGTTCATCCTTGCCGCCCGAAAGGCCGCAGTCGATGGCTCGTTGACGTTGCGTTACTGGCAGGCGTTCGCCCAGCGCTACCTCACATCGCTCTGCCACGTGCCGGAATCGACCGAATCGCTGACGATCGAACCGCCCGCCTCGACGGAATTAGACGAGTTAGTGCAGACCGCTCCTCCCATGGTTGGTGGCGAGTATCTCAGCCGCGAAGTCCTCTCAGCAATCTGGGGTGGGTTGCACGATTGGGTGGTGGCGGCGATCGAAGCGACCGGTGGCTTGCGGGCGTTTCTGTCCGAGCATGCACCGCAATGGCATCAGGTCGGTCGGGTATGTTTCCATCTGGCCGAGAACAAGCAGGACTGTGATCATCCGTTCGCTTTTCTGGCGACTTATGCGACGGGCTTCGGTGCGGGCGGACAGTTGAAACATCTGCCGCTTCGCCGTGCTCTGGAGCAGTACGCGGGCGCTGCGAACAAGCCAGCGTTGATCAAGCTGTTGACGCCGATAGACGAGGCAGCCAAGGCTTGTGAATGGGTGAAGCAACTGGTCGATTCGGGGCAGGTCTATCAGCCGCTGGTCTGGTCGGCGCAGCAGGCGTACACGTTTCTGCAGAGCGTCCCGGCCCTGGAAGAAGCGGGGTTGGCGGTGCGGGTGCCGGACTGGTGGAAGAAGCGGCCGCGCCCACGCGTGGCGGTGACGATCGGTGAGCAGAAGTCGTCGAGGCTCGGCACCGATGCACTGTTGGATTTCGACGCCCATGTCGCGCTGGGAGAAGATCGTCTGAGCGAAGCCGAACTCGCGGCGATGCTTGATGGGGTGGATGATGCGGGGCTGATCTTCATTCGCGGCCAATGGGTCGAGGTCGATCGTGATAAGCTCGAGCAGGCACTCGACCATTGGCAAGAGGTTCAGCGGCAGACCCGTGACGGCCAAGTCACCTTCATCGAAGGTATGCGAATGCTGGCCGGGGCATCGGCGGACCTGCGTAAAGATGCGGACGCGGAAACGGACCGCACATGGGTGCATGTCGAGGCGGGCGAGGCGCTGCGAGAAACGTTGAGCCAACTTCGCCAGCCCGACGGGACAGCCGAGGGTGAGGCGATCGATCAGCGGGCAGGTGTTTGCGCCACACTGCGGCCATATCAGCGTGATGGAGTGCGGTGGATGTACATGCTGGGCGAGTTGGGGCTGGGGGCGTGCCTGGCCGACGACATGGGGCTGGGCAAAACGTTGCAGGTACTCACACTGGAGGGGCTGGACCGTCGAGCGAATCGATCGAACCGCCGCCGCCCGTCGCTGCTGGTCGTGCCCGCGTCGCTGCTGGGCAACTGGCATCAGGAAGCGCAGCGTTTTACACCTAAGTTGAAGCTGAAGTTCCTCCATCCCGCCATGACGCCGCGCGAGGAATTACAGACGATCGCCGAGAACCCCGCCGATCACCTTGCAGCGTACGACCTGGCTGTCACGACCTATGCGATGCTGACGCGCCAGGATTGGCTGACGCAGGTGCAATGGAAGCGACTGGTCCTCGACGAAGCGCAGGCGATCAAGAACGCTGGTACCCGGCAGGCCAAGGCTGTGAAGAAGCTTAGCGCCGATGCCCGCATCGCGCTGACCGGTACACCGATCGAAAATCGCCTGGGCGATCTGTGGTCGCTGTTCGACTTTCTCAATCCCGGTTTGCTGGGCTCGGCGACACTGTTCAAGTCATTCGTCAAGCAACTCGAAAGCCGCGATGAAGACCAGTACGGCCCGCTGCGCCGCCTGGTCGGCCCGTACATCCTGCGTCGTTTGAAGACTGATCGGTCGATCATCGCCGACCTGCCGAAGAAGACCGAAACCGATCGCTACTGCGCCCTGACCAAAGCGCAGGTCAAGTTGTATGAGCAATCGGTTCGGGCGATGGAAAAGGCGTTGGCCGATGTGGACAGCGACATGGCCCGCCGGGGGCTGGTACTGCAGACGCTCATGCGCCTTAAACAGGCCTGCAACCATCCCAGCCAGTTGACCGGCGATGGTGAGTATCAACCCGAGGCCAGCGGCAAGTTCCAGCGTCTGGGTGAGTTGTGCGAGGAACTGGCCAGCCGACAGGAGAAAGTGCTGATTTTCACTCAGTTCCG
>CAZPBH010000378.1:0-1591 GCA_964584645.1 uncultured Rhodospirillales bacterium
AGCGCGGCCTCGCGCGAAAGGGTCCAAGTCGTGTTGCGTGCCAGAATGTCGATTTCACCCGATTGAAGGGCGGTGAAGCGCGCCTGGGCAGAAAGCGGCGTGAAGGTCACCTTGTCGGCGTCGCCCAGCACCGCTGCTGCCACCGCGCGGCAGTAATCGACATCGATACCCTGCCAACGCCCTTGTGAATCGGCGGTCGAGAAACCCGAGAGCCCGGTATTGACCCCACAGCGCAGCCGGTCGTTCTCCCGCACCGTCTCCAGCGTCGACTGGGCCAGGGCCGGGCCGGCCGCAGTGATTCCGGCCCCCATCATGAGGGCGACAAGGCCGGCGCGCATCTGGCGAAACATCATCGCTCGGATTTCCTCTTCGATGGATGGCCCGCGCTTGCGCGGCGCCCGGGATAACAAGGTCGTTGATGGGGTCCATGTGGCACCCTTTCCCCCCGGGTCCAGCCATGAGCCCGGCACAGCCCGGCCTTTCGCCCGCCCCGACGGGGGTTTATGTCTGCGTGCGATGGACGACGACTCACCCAAGGCACCAGCCACCCGCCTGACCCACAAGGGCCGCCCCAAGGCCGGCAATGGCCGTATCGTCAACCCGCCGATCGAGCGGGCCTCGACGATCCTGTTCGACGATCTGGACCGGCTGGAGGATTTCTCGGCCGATCCCTTCGCGACACCGCGCTATGGGCGCTATGGGACCGCGACCCAGCACGCCGCCGCCGCCCTGGTCAGCGAGCTGGAAGGTGCATGGCGCACCTTCTGTGTCTCCAGCGGCCTTGCGGCGATCACCACGGCCCTCGATGCCGTGCTGGCGCCGGGCGATCACGCACTTTTTCAGTCCACGGTCTATGAGCCGACGCGCGCCTACGCCGATCAGGTGCTGGCTAAACACGGCATTTCACATGGCTATTTCGATGCGTCGGTCGGCGAATCGATAGCCGATCTCGTCACACCGGCCACGAGGGTCCTGTTTCTGGAGGCGCCGGGTTCGCTCAGCTTCGACATGCCCGATGTGCCGGCGATGGTGCAGGCCGCGCGCGCGAAGGCGGGGGAAGACCTCGTCGTGATGATCGACAACACCTGGGCAACCCCGCTGTTCTTTCAGCCGCTGCGCCATGGCGTCGACCTGTCGATCCATGCTGCGACCAAGTACATCGTCGGCCATTCCGATGCGATGCTGGGGATGATCGCCTGCGCGCCGCGCGCCGGGGCGGCGGTGCAGCGCCATATCCAGCTGGCGGGCCACACGGCCGGGCCGGATGATGCGTTTCTGGCCCAGCGGGGCCTGCGCAGCCTTCCCGCCCGCCTGAGACAGCATGAAGCCTCGACCCATGCGCTGACCGGCTGGCTGAAAGAGCGGCGCGAGGTCATGCGGGTGATCTGGCCCGCCCTGCCGGATGACCCTGGCCATGAAATCTGGCGGCGCGATTTTTCCGGCGCCACCGGCCTGTTCGCGATGGTCGTCCGGCCCACATCGCGCCCACGGCTGAAAGCCTTTGTCGAGGGTTTGCGCCTGTTCGGGCACGGCTTCAGCTGGGGCGGCTATGAATCGCTGCTGATGCCGGTGGCGTGGAGCCGCGCACGCT
>CAZPBH010000378.1:1601-2613 GCA_964584645.1 uncultured Rhodospirillales bacterium
CTCGGACGCGCTCAACGACCCGGCCCTGCGCGAGGGCCAGCTGCTGCGTGTCCATGTCGGGCTCGAGGATGTGGAGGATCTGAAGGCCGATCTGGATCAGGCCTTCCGCCATCTGGCAGACTGAGAGATCTCAGGCGATCAGGTCGAGGACACGGCCCACTTGCTGGCTCTGCGGCATGTTCGCGGGCATGGCCTGCCCCGCCGTGGGGCTGATCCAGGCGCCGGCCTCGGCCCGCACATCTTCGATGGCATTTGAGGGAAATGCCCGAGGTGCAACCGTTCCTTAATCTTTGGACGGTACATCGGACCCCATCATTCCCTTCCGATGTATGAAACTGAAAAAGGCCCACCGGCATCGCTGGCGGGCCTTCCTTTTTCTGCGAATTCTAGGGACGCAAAGCTCAGGCGAGCAGGTCGATCATCTTGCGGCTGGCGCTGTCGGCCTGATCGTGCATCGAGCCCGCTGCCCGATGCAGAATCTCCGCCTTTGGTGCTCCGTCTGGAGGTATGGGCGAGCTAGCCTGGTTGTTCGGGCCGCCCATCCCAAGCTGCATTGCCAGGAGGGGATCTCGTTTGTTGACTATCCGCCCTTCATATTTCTCCGGGCGGAATGCTCCCAGGTCCTCCAACAAGTGCTTCGGGGGGGGAGCGAAATTCGTGATCGCGGTCATGGGACAGCTCCCGGCAAAACCGTTTCGCAAGACATCAGCCTAACCCGGATCCCCTTAAGGCGACGTCAAGTTTCAACGGCATTTGAGACAACTCCTGGTCTGCCGGCAACCGTTCCTTAACTTTCTTCAGGTAAATCGAAGACATCATTCCCTTCCGATGTGTGAACTCGAAAAAGGCCCACCGGCATCGCTGGCGGGCCTTCCTTTTTCGGGAACTTCAGGGACGCGCAGCTCAGGCGAGCAGGTCGAGCGCCTCGCGCTCCATGTCGCTGGCCATCTGGACGATCTTCGCATTCGCCGCATAGGCGTGCTCGGCCGTCTTCATCACGATGAACTCGCGC
>CAZPBH010000379.1:0-2612 GCA_964584645.1 uncultured Rhodospirillales bacterium
GGGAAAATTCTCGATATGGACGGCCTTGACCGCGGTGATGATCGCCACATGCGGGCGCGCCATCCGGGTCAGCGGCGTGATCTCGTTGGCGTGGTTCATGCCGATCTCGAACACGCCGAAATCCTGCGCTTCGGGCAGGGCCGCGAGCGAGAGCGGCAGGCCGATATGGTTGTTCAGATTGCCCGCCCCGGCATGCACGCTGCCAAGCCGTGACAGGGCCGCGCGCAGCATCTCCTTGGTGCCGGTCTTGCCGACCGAGCCGGTGACGGCAACGACCTTGGCCGTGCTGCGGTTGCGGGCGGCGCATGCCAGATCGCCCAGCGCCTGCAGCACATCACCGACCTGCAGCAGCGGGCCCGGTAGCGGCTCCGGCGCCCGGGTCACGAGGGCCGCCGCAGCCCCCCGGGCGAAGGCCTGATCGAGGAAAAGATGCCCGTCCGCCTTCGTCCCCGGAAGGGCTGCGAACAGATCACCGCGCGCCAGTGTGCGGGTATCGATGGACAGGCCATAGGCCGCCCAGGGCTCGCCCAGAGTCGCACCCGCGACCGCAGCTTCGGCGTCGGTCGAGGTCCAGAGGGGGGGCAGGGCGGTGCTCATGCGGCAGTCTCCGCCAGCAGGGCGCGGATGATCTCGGCATCGTTGAAGGGCAGGGTCTCATCGCCGACGATCTGGCCAAGCTCATGGCCTTTCCCGGCCACGACGAGGGCATCGCCATTCCCCAGCCCTTCCAGCCCCGCACGGATCGCGGCCTCTCGCTCGCCGATTTCCTCGGCCTGCGGGCAGGCGGCCATGATCGCGGCCCGGATGGAGGCCGGGTCTTCATGGCGGGGATTGTCGTCGGTGACGATCACCCGGTCGGCGCCGGCTGTGGCGGCCTGTCCCATCAGCGGGCGCTTGGCGGCGTCCCGGTTGCCACCGGCGCCGAAGACAACCGTCAGCCGGCCGGCGACATGGGCGCGCAGGTCCACCAGCATGGCGGCCAGCGCTTCCGGGGTATGGGCATAATCGACATAGACCCGCGCGCCGCCCGCATGCGCACCGACCAGCTCGAGCCGGCCGGGAACACCCCTCAGATGGCGCAGCGCGTCGACCGCCCGGCCGATCTCGGCCTCCTCCACGGCAAGGACGAGGCCAAGGGCGGCCAGCGCGTTCATCGCCTGAAACCGGCCCAGCAAGGGCAGGTCGAGCCGGTGGTTCTCCCCGAACACCTCGATTTCCAGCTCCAGCCCCTCGAAGACAGGCCGGGCGCGGACGAGCTTCAGGTCGGGTCCGGCCTCGCCATAGCCGATGGTCGAAAGCCCGCGCGCGTCCGCCAGCTCGACGAGGCGCCGCCCATAAGGGTCGTCGTTGTTGATGATGGCGGCGGCGCCGGCCGGCAGCAGCTCGGTGAACAGCCTTGCCTTGGCGGCGAAATAGGCCTCCATCTCGCCGTGATAGTCCAGATGATCCTGGCTCAGATTGGTGAAGGCCGCCGCCTTCAGCCGAACGCCGTCGAGGCGGTACTGGTCGAGACCGTGGCTGCTGGCTTCCATCGCCAGCCGGTCGAAACCGCGTTCGCAAAGATGGGCGAGCAGCCGATGCAGTTCGACCGGATCGGGTGTGGTCAGGCTGGATGCCGGCATCACCATCGGCTGGGCATGGTCGGGCGACAGGCCCAGTGTCCCGAGCGAGGCGCCGTCAAGGCCCAGATGCGCCCAGATCTGCTCGACAAAGCGGGCGACCGAGCTCTTGCCATTGGTCCCGGTGACGGCAACGATCCGCTCCGGCTGGGCGGCATGGAAGGCAGCGGCCAGCTCGGCCAGCGCCTTGCGCGGATTGCCGACCTCCAGCTTGCCATAGGGACGTTCGGCCAGCGGCCAGTCGGTGCCCGGCGGGGCGATGATCGTGACGGCGCCCCGGTCCAGCGCTTCGGGGATGAACTGGCGCCCGTCGACCCGCGCACCGGGCAGGGCCGCGAAGACATAGCCCGGGCGCACCGCCCTTGAATCGCTGGTGAGGCCGGTGATCAGCTCGGGCAGGTTCGTGGTTTCCATGGCCGCACTCCCGTCTAGCATCAGAAGGAGGCCAGCCGCGGGCGTTCCCACGGTCCTGCGAAACGGCCGTCGGGGCGCTCGAGCACCGCCTCGCGCGGGATCAGCGTGCGCCGCCGCAGATCGACGGCAAGCGCCTCCACCAGCGCCGGGTCGCTCTCATCGACCGGGGCCACGCCCAGCAGCGGGGCGGCCTCGTTGACGATCCGCGCGACGACGGGGGCCGCGACCCAACCGCCCGTCGCCCAGCCGAAGGTGCCCTTGTGGCCCTTGGGCTCGTCGACCATCGCAAAGATCGCATAGCGCGGCGCATGCATCGGAAAGGCACCGACGAAGGAGGCGATATGCGCATCCTCGTCATAGCCGGCACCTGTTGCCTTCTCGGCAGTACCCGTCTTGCCACCCACCAGATAGCCGGGGGCAGCGGCCTTGGAGCCCGTGCCCTCGGTGACCACCAGCCGCAGCATCGCCCGCACGCGCGCGGCAGTCTCGGGCGCGATCACGGGGGCGCCGGGCGCCTGTGTTGCGGCCCGCTCGGCCAGCAGGGTCGGTGCCACGGCGGTCCCGCCGTTGACCAGTGCT
>CAZPBH010000380.1:0-2611 GCA_964584645.1 uncultured Rhodospirillales bacterium
GACTTTTCCTTTGTGCCGGAGGTCGGTGGTCGCGCGGCCGTCAACGCGCCGGGTCCGTTCAAGCGCCCGCTCTCCTCGATGACCCCACTGATCGTTCTGGAGCGGGAGACCGGCCGCCCGGTGCTCGCCATCGGCTCGCCCGGTGGCACCACCATCCCCGCCTTCGTCGCCCGGGCCGTCCGAGCCCATCTGGAAGGCGGGCTGACCATCGGGGAGGCCGTCGCACTCGGCCATGTCGTGCCGCGTGGCGACAGCCTGTCCTATGAGCCCGGCACGGATGCCGAAGCCATCGCAGAAGGTCTGAAAGCCTATGGCCATGAGGTGGCCCCGCCGCGCTTTGGCCTGTCGAGCGGCCTGCACGCCATCGCGCTGGCGGCCGACGGCACGCTCGTTCCCGGCGTCGATCCGCGCCGCGAGGGCTTCGCCGCCGGCGAGTGAGCACCTCGATGCAGGCTGCACCCTAGAGCAAATTCCGATCAGATGGAATCATCTGATCGGATAATTTGTCTAGTTTATAATAAGTTAGGGCGGATTCACGCGTTCAATCTGAACGCGATCCGCTCTAGCGGCAGATCCCTGTCGCGCGTGCCCTTACCCCGTCAGCACGCGGAAGGCGCGGTTGACGAGGCTGAGCACGGCGAAATCGGGCTGGGCGGCGCCGCGCAGATCGTCCATCAGCCCTGAAAGCCGGGCGAGCGGGGCCTGCCGCGCTTCCCTGTAGGGCTCGGCACCGCCGGCCTGCAGGGTGCCGCGGGCCACGGCCGCCTGATGGCTGTAGAAATCCTCGACCAGTGCCTCGGCCGCCTGCCGGCCCCAATCATCCTGCACGGCGACCGCGCGCACCTGATCACGTAGCCAGGGCAGCTGGAAGCGCTCGCCAACCTCGAAATAGGTCTGGGCCACATCGCGGATATCGGTTCCGGTCTCCTCGGCCAGCAGCACGATGTCGAGCCCGGCCGCAAGGATGCCGAGCCGCGCCACCCGTCGCGCCAGCTCCTCCGGCACGCCGCGCTGGCACCAGCCTTGCGCCGCCGCATCGAGCCGCGCGACATCCCCGGCCGTCAGCCGCTCCTCGCAGGCCTGTTCCAGCAGGTTCAGCCCGTCCTCGAACCGCCGGATGGTGCCGTCGATGTCGATGGGCTGGCTAAGGCGCGTCAACATCCAGTCCAGCACACGGGCCACAAGCGCGCGGGCCTCCACCAGCAGATCAAGGACCACCTCGGCCCGGTCCGCCCGGTCGAACGCCTCGATCGCCCCCCACAGATCCCGCAGCCGGAACAGGTGTCGGGCAGCAGCGTAGGCGCGCGCGACATCGACCGGCTGCACGCCTGTGCGCGCCGCCGTCTCGCTGGCAAAGCTGGGGCCGACCCGGTTGAGGAAGCTGTTGGCCAGCCGCGTGGTGATGATCTCGCGCTTCAGGGGATGCTGGCAGATGCCCTCGCGAAACCGGGTGCGCAGGGCCGGCGGGAAATAGCCCAGCAGATCGTCCTCGACCAGCGCATCATCATCGGGCACATCGCTGGCCAGCAGACCGTCATAGAGCGCGATCTTGGCATAGGCGAGCAGGATGGCGAGTTCCGGCCGCTCCAGCCCCTGGCCGTCACGCAGCCGGTCCTTGACCTCTTCATCATCGGGAAGGTTTTCCTGTGCCCGGGTGAAGAAGCCGGCCTTCTCCAGCCGCCGGATCAGCCGGCTCTGGGCCGGGAGCTGAGCGGCGCCCAAATGGCGGATCAGGCTCAGCGCCTGGGCCTGCTGATCGTTGTTGCGCAGGACCGCCGCCGCCACGTCCTCGGTCATCTCGGCCAGCAGGCGGTTGCGGGCCTCGCGGTCGAAACCCTCCGCGCCCAGCGCACCGTTGAGCAGGATCTTGATGTTGACCTCAAGGTCGGAGGAATTCACCCCGCCCGAATTGTCGATGAAGTCGGTGTTGATCCGTCCGCCGGCCTGCGCGAAGGCGATCCGGCCGGCCTGGGTGATGCCCAGATTGGCGCCCTCGCCGATCACCTGCGCGCCCACCTCATGGGCGTTCAGCCGGATGGCGTCATTGGCCTTGTCCAGCACATCGCCCTGGCTTTCATGGGTGGCCTTGATGTAGGTGCCGATCCCCCCGAACCAGAGCAGGTCGCAGCGATGACCCAGCAGCGCCCGGATCAGCTCGTTGGGGCCGATATGGCTGGCTTCCAGACCCAGCAGCGCCCGGATCTCGGCTGTGAGCTCCAGCCTCTTGGCCGAACGTTCGTAAATCCGCCCTCCCGGTGAGAGCCGGTCGCGATCATAGCCATCCCATCCCTGCACCGCCTCGAACAGGCGCTGGCGCTCGGCAAAGCCGATGGCGGGGTCGGGATCGGGATCGATGAAGATATGCAGATGGTTGAAGGCGGCGACCAGCCGTATCTGCTCGCTCAGCAGCATGCCGTTGCCAAAGACATCACCAGACATATCACCGATACCAATCACACTAAAGGGTTGGCTTTGTATGTCGTGATCCATTCCGTAAAAATGCCTTTTTGCAGACTCCCATGCACCACGGGCAGTAATCCCCATTTTTTTGTGGTCATAGCCAACGGAGCCACCCGAAGCAAATGCATCCCCAAGCCAAAAATTATATTCC
>CAZPBH010000381.1:0-2603 GCA_964584645.1 uncultured Rhodospirillales bacterium
GTTTTTGTTGTTCTTTTTATTTACCCACCCAATCATCTCGATGCAGACGCCGCGCCCGAAGCGGCCCTTTGCCCCCTACCCGGCCAGGCGTGCGCGCCCCGAAAAACCGTCCTGGTTAACGGTTCTACGGCGTTAAGGTTAAGGATTGGCTAAGGGCGTGGGCGGCGCGGTTGGCCCTGAAGGCCGGGGCGGCGTGCCAGGCGCGGATCCAAAGCTTCGGGCATGAAAAAACCCGCCTCCGCCTTGAGAAGCGGAGACGGGCTGAAAACCGTCCTTCGGAGGGAGGGCCCGGCGCGAAGCCGGACCCCCGGGCAAGACCGGCTGGCCTTACCGGAACAGGTTGAGCAGGGCCAGCGGCGCCTGATTGGCGATACCGAGCGCCTGAACCGCCAGCTGCTGCTGTGTCTGCAGCGACTGCAAGCGGGCACTTTCCTTGGCCAGGTCGGCATCAACGATCGAGCCGAGCCCGCGAGCCGTAGCATCGGACAGCTGCTCGTTGAAGTTGGCCTGGGAGGTCAGCCGGTTGGCATCCGCCGCCAGGGCATTCATCGCCGTACCGAGCGCGTTTTCCGCACTGGCGAACCCACCGGTGAGCAAGGTCTGCGCAGCCGTCGCATCGGCGGCAGCACCAAGGCTGTCCGAAACGGCCGTCTTCAGGTTCTGGGCCGTGATGGTGTAGGTGTTGCCTGCGAGGTCAGCGATCACGTTCACGCTGCTGGCACCGTCTTCAATCAGGTTGGTCCCGTTGAAGTCGGCATTGCTGATGAAGTTGGTGATCTCGTTCTTGAGCGCCGTATACTGTGCTTCGTATTGGGTGCGCTCATTGCCCGTCACACCTGCATCGGCGAGCTTGGTCAGGACGGACCGCACTTCCCCAAGGGTGTCGGAGATCGACTTGGCTGCCGCGCTTGCGACCTCGACGAGGCCCTGGGCCACGCCAAGCTGAGAGTTGACAGCCGCCAGACCCTTCATGTCGGAACGCAGGCCCTGCGCAATGGCGAAAGCCGCGCCGTCATCCGTGGCATCAGCCACTTTCAGGCCCGTGCTCACCCGCTTCTGGGTCATTTCCAGCTGACGGTTGACGCTGTTCAGATTTTGCAGAGCGACTTGAGCACCAAGATTGGTGTTGATGGAATTCGACATTGTGATCCTCCACTTTTGCGAGGTGTTACGGTCTTTTGACCGCGAGGATCACGCTAGCGCAGAGAATTTAAGCTTTGATTTCTGCAATTAGTTAACGCGAGATTAAACTGCTTTTTTGGCAATTTCGTCATGTCCGATGGCCGCCAGCACCCGGGCAAGCTCATGGGAAAGCTGTCCGAGGCGCAGATCGATCTCGACCCATCTCTCGTTGCGGCCCGCGAGTTCGAGGGCCTGCGCGGCCTCACCCAGGGCCACCGCGCCGATCGAGCGGGCACAGCCCTTGAGCTTGTGGGCACTCTCCGACATCGCATCCCCATGGCGTTCCTGCGCCAGGCCTTCGATCTCGTTCACCAGCGCCGGCCCGATCTGGCGGAATTCCTCGAACAGCTCCTCGATGAAGGCGGGATCCTCCGCGCCCATCCTTGCGAACACGGTCCGGTCGATGATCGTCCGCCCCTCTTCGGCATCGTCGGAAACGGAGGTCCGGGCCGCGCCGCTTGGGCCTTTCTGCTCGGGCACGCCCGGCGGCAACCAGCGATGGAGTACCCGCCGCAACCGGTCGAGGGAGACCGGCTTGGAGAGATAATCGTCCATGCCCGCGTCCAGGCATCGGTCCGCCTCCCCCTGCAGGGCGTTGGCCGTGACGGCGATGATGGGACGTCGGGGCCGGCCCCGCCGCTCGCCCTCGCGCACGGCGGCCGTCAGCTGGAAACCGTCCATTTGCGGCATGTGACAATCGGTCAGCAGCAGGCCGTAATCGCCCTGTTCCCATGCCGTGATCGCTGCCTGTCCGTCTTCGACCAGATCGGCCGGATAGCCCAGTTGCATCAGCTGGCGTTCGATCACACGCCGGTTGATGGCGTTATCCTCGGCCACGAGAATGAGCCTGCCCGCTGCGGCCGCCTCCTCGCGCGTCGGCAGGATGGTGGGAAGCGCCGGCCCTTCCTGCGAGGGGCCTCCCGCCCCTCCCCCGGCCTCTGTCGAGACCTGATCGGGCTGAATACGGCCGGCCGCAGCGGCGATGGCCCGGCGCAGCGACTGGGCGCGCACCGGCTTGACCATCGTCAACAGATCACGGCCGTCGAGCCCCTTCAGCCCGTCGGCTTCGTGTTCGTGGCGGGTCAGGAGCAGATAGCGCAGCTTGCCCAGGATACGGTTGGACGCCAGCTGTTCCAGGAGCGATTCTGCCCGGTTGCGTCCGCCCACTGGCACCCCGAGATCGCCATCGACCACGCACAGGTCAAAGGGTTCCCGGGTCCAGGCGGCATCGGCGGCCAGTGTGGCGCCCCGGGTCAGGCTGTCGGCCGGGATGGCGAGCCCGCCAGCACTCTGGATATAGTCGACCGCCATCTGGCTGACCGAGCTGTCGGCCGCCAGCACAAGGATGCGCAAGCCTTCCAGATCGACGTTCTGCCCGCCATAGCCGATGAGTGTCGGCGCCGGCACGTGCGGCAGACGCA
>CAZPBH010000382.1:0-2601 GCA_964584645.1 uncultured Rhodospirillales bacterium
TTTTTAATAAGTTAGAGCGGATTCACGCGTTCAATCTGAACGCGATCCGCTCTAGACCAGCAGGCGGGCCAGCGGCGGGGCATCGCGGCTGTCGGGGAAGATCTCGCGCTCGACCACGCTGGAAGGCAGGCCGAAATGATCCATCGCCACCGCCTTGGCGAGCGAGCGGAACTCGACCGTCGCCGCCAGATCGCGCCCGTCGACGAGGTCCTGCTCCCGCAATCCCGGCCATGTCCCGACGATCCGACCGCCGGAAACCGCCCCGCCCAGCATGATGGCGGTGCTGGCGATGCCGTGGTCGGTCCCGCGCGTGCCGTTCATCGCGACGTTGCGGCCGAATTCCGTGGCGGCGAGAATGACGGTCCGGTCCCAGACCGGCGCCAGACCCTCCACAAGGGCCGCGATGGTCGCGTTCAGATCGCCGAAGGCACGGGCGACGCGGCCCTCGGTTGCGCCCTGATTGCTGTGCGTGTCCCAGTCGGCAAGCTCCAGCACGGCCACCCGGGCCCCGTCCGGCTCGACCAGGAAGGCCGCCGCTGCCTGCGCCAGCGCCTCCGGGCTGTTGCCGTTCTGACCGTCGAGCGCCTCGTCGGCGAGATCCTGGGCCGCCAGCCCCTCCTCCAGCGCTTCAAGGAACATCGGCTCATGGGCGTAAAGGCGCGTCATGAAGCTGAAAACGGTGTCACCCGGAAGCTCCGAGCGCGAGGGCGCCCAGGCCGATGTCCGTGCCGGCCCGATGAGCGCGAGCGGCACTGTCTGGTCGATGGCGATCCCCAGATCGTCGCCACCGCCCGGGAGGGCGGCCAGCATCCGGTTGATCCAGCCGGTATTGGACCCATCAGGGCGACCGGCCCCGGTTTCCAGCACGTTCTGGGCGTCGAAATGCGACCGGTTGGGCGAGGCGAGCCCCACGGCCGGGGCGATCGCCAGATCCTTGGCGCGATAGCTCGCCTGCAGGGCCGTCAGGGCCGGATGCAGGGCAAAGAAGCCATCCACATCGAGCGGCACGCCGTCATCCTCGGCACCGGGCACGAGGGCGGCGCGCGCCGAAAGCAGGTCAGGATCGCCGAGCGGTGGCAAGGCCGCCAGACCGTCCATCCCGCCCCGCAGGGCGATGAAGACGAAGCGCTGATCGGTGGCCGGGGCAGCAAGGGCAAGGCGGGGGCCAAACCCGGCCAGCAAGGCGGACACCCCGCCGACCTGCATCAGGCGGCGGCGCGACAGCGTCGGTATCTTTGGTGGGGCAAGGAACTTCATGGCGCGTCTCTCCCGGTTCGGGTTGAAGGCTGATGGCGTTGAGGTCTAGCGGCGCTGAAATTCGGCGCTGGCGAGCACCATCGTCATGCCGGTGACCGGATCAGGCGCCCGGCTGATCCAGGTCTCGCTCTCATCGGCCAGAACGGGGCCGAGCAGATCCTCGGCCACCTCCCGCGGGTCGAGGCCGGCCGGCAGCTGCTGGGCGATACGGTGTGCGAAATCGATGCGGCGGAGCATGTCCTGCGGGCCGAGCCACGCATCCACATCATCAGGCCAGCCCTGCGGGGTCGGGGCGCCGAAGGGCGGCTGACCCAGCTCCTGCAGCACGCCGATGAGCTGCGGTTCGATCCGGCTGACATCGGCGGCCCGCAAGGTTGCGGTCACGATCTGCCAGGGGTCGCGGATCTTCGTCGGCGGGTCGCTCCACGCACTCGGCTGCATCACCAGCGTCCGGGTGACGGCTTCCAGATCGCCGCCGGTCTGGAGGTAGGTGTTTTCCATCTCCGCCACGACACCGCGCGAGGGCTGATCGCTCAGGAAATGGGCGGCCATCTTCTCGGCGAGATGGCGTGCGGTCGAAGGATGCCGCGCCAGATCGCGCAGGGCGGCGATCCCCTCCTCCATGCCCGATTCCGCATAGCGGCGACCCAGCAGGGTCTTGGAACCGGGCTCGTGGATCGGATCGAGGAAGCTGAAGGCGCCGGCATTGGGCAGGCCGGGGGGCGCCACGGTCCAGCCGGTCAGGATCTTGGCGAGTTCCTCCACATCCTGCTGGGTATAGCCGCCATTGACGCTGAGCGTATGGAGCTCCAGCAATTCGCGCGCATGGTTCTCGTTCAGGCCGCGCTGGCGCCGCCGACCGGCCGGGCTGTTCGGCCCGACCGAGTTGATGTTGTCGAGGTAGTACAGCATCGCCTGATGGCTCGTGGCCGCGATCAGCATGTCCTCGAACTGTCCGAAGATGTGCGGGCGGATCGCCTCGCGCTCATAGGCACCGGCGAGCGGCGCAACAATGCCGCGGGTGGTCGAGACAGTCAGGTGATTTGACCAGAACGCAACCAGTCTCTCGGCCAGCGGCGTGTCGGTGGTGGCGGCGACCTCGAGGCGCGCCATCATCTCGCGCCGGTAGAGATTATAGAGGACATCCCGGGCTTCCTCATCCACCTCGCCCTCGCGGCGCGCACGCTGCATGTCCTGATAGGCACGCGCCACGGTCGTGCCGTCGGGCAGGTCGCGCATGGCCGCCGGCCGGCTGACATCGACCCCGATCTGGCTGGCCACCCAGCTGCGAGGATTGTCACTGAGGGCTTCAAGCTGGCGGAAATGCGGGCCCAGCCCGAACCG
>CAZPBH010000383.1:0-2599 GCA_964584645.1 uncultured Rhodospirillales bacterium
GCTTCTCGTTGCGCACGATGATATCGGGCGCGCGCAGTTCGATCAGGCGCTTGAGGCGGTTGTTGCGGTTGATGACACGGCGATAGAGATCATTCAGATCCGAGGTCGCGAAACGACCGCCATCGAGCGGCACCAGCGGGCGCAGCTCGGGCGGGATCACCGGGATCACGTCCATGATCATCCACTCGGGGCGCGTACCGCTCTCGATGAACGCCTCGACGATCTTCAGCCGTTTGACCAGCTTCTTGCGGCGTGCCTCGGAATTGGTTTCCTTGAGCTCGGCGCGCAGCTTGACCTGTTCTTCGTCGAGATCGACCGAGGCCAGCAGTTCCTTGACCACCTCGGCCCCGATACCGGCCCGGAAGGCTTCCTCGCCATACTCGTCCTGGGCCTGCATGAACTCTTCTTCGCTGAGCAGCTGCCGGGGCGTCAGCGGTGTCAGGCCGGGATCGACAACGATATAGCTCTCGAAATAGAGGACCCGTTCGAGCTCCTTCAGCGTCATGTCGACCATCAGGCCGATCCGGCTGGGCAGGCTCTTCAGGAACCAGATATGTGCCACCGGGCTGGCCAGCTCGATATGGCCCATGCGCTCGCGGCGGACCTTGGTGAGCGTGACCTCCACACCGCATTTCTCGCAGATGATGCCCTTGAACTTCATCCGCTTGTACTTGCCGCACAGGCACTCGTAGTCCTTGATCGGCCCGAAGATGCGCGCGCAGAAAAGCCCGTCACGCTCCGGCTTGAAGGTCCGGTAGTTGATGGTTTCCGGCTTCTTGATTTCGCCGAAGGACCAGGAGCGGATCTGCTCCGGGCTCGCGATCTGGATCTTGATCTGATCGAAGCCCTGCGGCCCCTGAGGCTGACCGAAAATCTGCATCAATTCGTTCATGCGTGCCCTCGCTTCGCTGGCGTGAACGCCGTGTAGGGGTGTATCCGATGGGTGCCGCGCATCGCAGGGATGGGCGGCACGCCACGCGGGCTCAGAAGTCGCGGCCCTTCAGGTCCACGTTGAGGCCGAGCGATTTGAGCTCCTTGACCAGAACGTTGAAACTCTCCGGAATGCCGATCTCGAAGGTGTTCTCGCCCCGCACCACAGCCTCATAGGCCTTGGTTCGCCCGCCGACATCGTCCGACTTCACGGTGAGCATCTCCTGCAGGGTGTAAGCGGCCCCATAGGCTTCGAGCGCCCAGACTTCCATTTCGCCAAAACGCTGCCCGCCGAACTGCGTGACGAGGCTGTAAGGCCCGATCGAGCGCGCGTGGATCTTGTCGTCAACAAGATGATGAAGCTTGAGCATGTAGATGTAGCCCACGGTGACCGGCCGATCGAACGCCTCGCCCGTGCGCCCATCGATGAGACGCGCCTGACCGGAGGGTTCGAGCCCGGCCATGGCGAGCATGGCATCGATCTCCCCTTCCGTCGCCCCATCGAAGACGGGCGTTGCGAAGGGAATGCCGACCTCGAGATTACCGGCCATCTCGACCAGTTCCTCGGGATCGAGCACCGAGATACGCTGCTCGTACTGGTTCTCGCCATAGATCGACTTGAGCTGGGCGTTCAGCTCGCCGAGCTGGGCGTCCCGCTTCTCGCCCGCATGGCGCAAGGCGGTGAGCGTTTCGCCGACCTGACGGCCGAGTTCCCGGCTGGCCCAGCCGAGATGCGTCTCGAGGATCTGCCCGACATTCATGCGGCTCGGCACGCCAAGCGGGTTGAGCACCAGATCGACCGCCGTGCCGTCCTCCAGATGGGGCATGTCCTCCACCGGCATGATGCGGCTGATCACACCCTTGTTGCCGTGGCGGCCGGCCATCTTGTCGCCCGGCTGAAGCTTGCGCTTCACCGCGACAAAGACCTTGACCATTTTCATCACGCCGGGAGGAAGCTCATCGCCACGCTGGAGCTTTTCGACCTTGTTTTCAAAGCGTTGCTCAAGGTCCTTGACCGCCTGGTCGAAGGTCCGGCCCATGGCCTCGACCTGCTCCATGAGGGCGGCATCCTCCACCACGATCTGGCGCCATTGACCCGTCGTGAGCTCGCCAAAGGCAGCTTCGTCAAGGGCTCGCGGCGTCTTGAAGCCTTTCGGGCCGCCCACCGCCTTCTGGCCTTCGAGCATCTCGCGCAGACGACCAAAATAGCCGCGCTCCAGGATACGACGCTCATCATCGCGGTCCTTGGCGAGCTGCTCGATCTCGCCCTGCTCGATCTGCAACGCGCGCTGGTCCTTGTCGACCCCGCGGCGCGAGAACACCCGCACCTCGACGACTGTGCCGGCGGCTCCCGGAGGAATGCGCAGGCTGGTGTCCTTCACATCGGAGGCCTTCTCCCCGAAGATCGCACGGAGCAGCTTTTCCTCCGGCGTCATCGGCGTCTCACCCTTCGGTGTGACCTTGCCCACGAGGATGTCGCCGGCCTTCACCTCAGCGCCGATATAGACGATCCCGGCTTCGTCGAGACTTGTGAGAGCCTCCTCGCCGACATTGGGAATGTCGCGGGTGATTTCCTCCTGGCCGAGCTTGGTGTCGCGCGCCATGACCTCGAATTCCTCGATATGGATCGAGGTGAAGACGTCATCGCGCACGATCCGCTCGGAGATCA
>CAZPBH010000384.1:0-2597 GCA_964584645.1 uncultured Rhodospirillales bacterium
TTCATCGTCTTCGATGACGCGCGATTCCTCGATGGGCAGTACACCGTCTGGGGCCGTGTGACCGAAGGCATGGAGCTTGTCGATGGTATCGCGCGGGGCGAGCCGCCGCGCGAACCGGATGAGATCGTCTCGCTGCGCGTCGCGGCCGATACGGCAGAATAGGGCGCCGAGGCCAGGCGCGGCGCGGCAACGGCGAACCGGGAGAAACCGCTTGGCAGAGCCCGCCGCCCAGCCTCCGCGCCTCGATCTGCCCGATCTGCATGGCTGGGAGCGGGGCGGCCCCGCCCCCTTCGTGCAGGAGCTGACCGGCAGCGCGCCGGGTCCGACCGTGCTCGTTACCGCCATCGTCCATGGCAACGAGATCTGCGGGGCCATCGCCCTCGACCGCTTTCTGCGCCGTCAGCCGCGCCCCCTGCTGCGGCGCGGGCGGCTCTGGGTGGCTTTCGTCAATATCGAGGCCTATCGCCTCGTGCGCCCCGAGGCGCCGTTGCGGGGCCGGATGGTCGATGCCGATTTCAACCGGATCTGGGAGGATGCTCTCCTCGACGGGCCGGCCGAGGGGGTCGAGTTCCGCCGGGCGCGGCAGCTTCGACCGCTGGTGCGCGCCGCCGATGTCATTCTCGACCTGCACTCGATGCACGCCGATGGCGCCCCGCTAGCGATCTGTGGGCGCGACGAACGGGCGGCCGATCTGGCCCGCCGGCTGGGTGTCGCCGAGGCCATCATCACCGATGACGGCCATCTGGCCGGGCGCCGCATGATCGATTACGCGATGGCGGCTCGCCCCGCCGGACAACCCGAGGCGATCGGGGTGCTGCTGGAATGTGGTGGCCATCGCGCGCCGGGCGCGATCGATGTGGCGGCGCACGCCCTCGACCGTCTGCTGGCGGTGCTGGAGATGGTCGAGGATGCACCGAAGGTGATGCCAGGAGGCCAGCTGATCGAGATCACCGAGACCATCACGGTCGCCAGCCCGCAGGGTTTCCGTTTCATGATCCCGACCACCAGCCTCGGGCATGTCGCCCGGGCCGACACGGTGATCGGCTATGATGGCGGCCGGGCGGTGCGGGCCCCCTATGATGATTGCTATGTCCTGATGCCTGCCATCGACCCGCAGCCGGGACAGACCGCCTGCCGGCTTGGCCGCGCCCGCGAGCCCGCCCGCCCAGGCTCGTGAGCGGGCATGAGGGCTCCCCGCGCCGGCCGCTCGCGCCGGTGCCGCTGGTGCGTGCGCTGGTGCTGGGTCTGGCCGGTGGCGCGCTGTTCATGTGGATCGGTACGCCGCTGCCTTGGCTGATCGGGGCGATCGCCGCCACCGCGCTGGCGGCGCTGGCCGGGCAGGATGTCGCCGTGCCGAAACGGCTGCGCGATGTGATGCTGACGATCCTCGGGGTGCTGCTCGGCAGCGGTTTTTCGCCCGCCGCTTTGGGCTCGGCCGGGGAGGCGCTGGGGGCGTGGGCGTTTTCGCTCGCGCTGGTCGTCTTCTATGCGCTGGCGATGACCGCCATCGGCTATGCGATCCTGCGCGGGCTGGGGCGTTATGACCGGGCGACCAGCTATTTCGCGGCGGCCCCCGGCGGCTTGAGCGAGATGATCGTGATCGGCGGGGCGATGGGCGGGGATGACCGGGTGATCGCGCTGATGCACGTTCTGCGCGTCATCATGGTCGTGACCGCCCTGACCATCTATTTCGGCGCGGTGGAGGGGGCGGGATCGGCTCCCATCGGCCCGGCCTTCAGTGCGGTTCCGCTTGCGGAGCTTGGCTGGCTTGCGGCATGCACGCTGGGCTGGCCCGTGGCGATCATCCTGAAGCTCCCGGCACCGCAGCTGTCGGGGCCGCTGCTGGCAAGTGCGGTGCTGCATGGCGCAGGCGTGGTCGAGGCCAGCCCCCCGGCCTTGCTGGTGGCGGCGGCCCAGCTGGTTCTGGGTGCCTCGATCGGCGCGCGCTTTCTGGGCTTCGGCTTGCACGAAGTGCTGCGCACCGCACGGATGGCCGCGCTGATCACGGCGGTCCTGCTGGCCGCGAGCCTGGCTGCGATGGCGGTGCTCGCCAGCCTGACCGAGTTGCGGGCGCAGGCGGTGCTGCTGGCCTTCGCGCCCGGCGGGCTGGCCGAGACCAGCCTGATTGCGCTCGCCATCGGTATTGAGCCGGGATATGTGGCGCTGCATCATTTCACGCGGATCGGGGTGATCCTGGCCGTGGTGCCGCTGGCCTTCCGGCTGGTCGGCGGCGCTCGGAGGGGGCCGCCCGCAGGAGGTTGATACCTCCGGCTCGCCGTGGCCCGCGCGCAACAATCATCAAGCTGATCTGCAGCAGATCGACCGATCCTTATGGTTTGACTTGAAAAAGATCGCCTGAACATCCCATGATCCGACCGCCATGACGATCCTGTTCCGTGCGCTCGAGCGTGCCGAGGGGGAGGGGCGGGAACTCCACCGCTTCCACCTTGACGGCGCCGAACCTGCCGCGCCCTTTCCCGCCGGCCCGGCCGCGATGCGCGTGGCAGAGGCCGGGGCGCCTGCGATGTCGGCGCCCGGACCGACGGCGTCGGCGGGCGGCCTGCCGCCGCTGATGGCGGTGATGGGGGCGTCGGCGA
>CAZPBH010000385.1:0-2596 GCA_964584645.1 uncultured Rhodospirillales bacterium
CACGACATCCGAATCCTGGATCGAGATACGCGATGGCGAAGGCACGATCGTCTTCAGCCGCCTGATGCAACCGGGCGAAATCTATCGCCCACCGCTCAGAGGTGATCTGACACTGTTGACCGGCAATGCGGGCGGGGTGCAGCTTCGGGTGGGTGAACGGGTGCTGGCCCCCCTCGGGGCTGAGGGGGAGGTGGTGCGCGACGTGCCGCTCGACCCCCAGGCCCTGCTGGAGACAACGCCGTGACCCAGCCTCGTCATCGGGGCCGCCTGACCGTGATCGGGAGAATTTGCCATGCATGAGGTGCGCGCCTATCGCCGGATCGACCGTCGTCCCTGCCGTCAGATCCATGTCGGATCGGTCGCAGTCGGCGGTGATGCGCCGATTTCCGTGCAGTCGATGACGAACACGCCGACGACCGACATCGCGGCCACCATCGCCCAGATCCGGGCGCTGGAAGTCGCAGGTGCCGATATCGTGCGGGTGAGCTGTCCCGATGAGGCCAGCTCGGCCGCCCTCGCGCAGATCGTGCCCGAGGTCACGGTGCCGGTCGTCGCCGATATCCATTTCCACTATCGCCGCGCCATCGAGGCTGCCGAGAACGGGGCGGCCTGCCTGCGCATCAATCCCGGCAATATCGGCAGCCGCGAGCGTGTGCGCGAAGTCGTTCGGGCGGCGCGCGATCATGGCTGTTCGATCCGGATCGGCGTGAACGCCGGAAGCCTGGAGCGGGACCTTCTTGAACGCTATGGCGAGCCCTGCCCGGAAGCGATGGTGGAAAGCGCCCTGAACCATGCCCGCTATCTCGAGGACGAGGATTTCCTTGAGTTCAAGATCTCGGTCAAGGCCTCCGATGTGTTCCTCGCGATTGCCGCCTATCAGCAGCTGGCGGAGGCCTGCGATTATCCGCTCCATCTCGGGATCACCGAGGCGGGCGGCCTGCGCAGCGGCACGGTCAAGAGTGCCATCGGTCTTGGCTCGCTGCTCTGGGCCGGGATCGGGGACACCATCCGTGTCAGCCTGTCGGCCGATCCGGTCGAGGAGGTGAAGGTCGGCTTCGACATCCTGAAGAGCCTCGGCCTGCGCCATCGGGGGGTGAACATCGTCTCCTGCCCCTCCTGCGCCCGCCAGCAATTCGATGTCATCGAGACCGTGAAGGCGCTGGAGGAGCGAGTCGCCCACATCACCACACCGATGACGGTCTCGGTGATGGGCTGTGTCGTCAACGGCCCCGGCGAGGCGACACTGACCGATATCGGCTTCACCGGGGGCGGCCGGGGGACACATCAGGTGTATCAGGCCGGCGTACCTCATCATCGCCTGCAGGATGCCGACATCGTGGAGCATCTGGCGGGTCTGATCGAGGCGAAGGCCGCCGAAATCGAATCTGCGATCGGATCGGCCACCGAATCCGGGCAGCAGGGTGCCGAGGAAGCTGCCTGAACGGCCGGAATCGCGTATCTGAGAGCCCATGTCTCTTGAAGCCAATCTCGACCGCGTCATCGCGCGGCAGGCCGAGCTGCGCGATGCCCTCAACGCGCCTGACCTCGAGCAGAGCCGTCTGGTCGCCCTCTCGAAGGAATATGCCGAGCTGACGCCGGTCGCCGAGGCGGCCGGTCGCTGGCGCGACACCCGCGCCGAACTGGCCGGGCTGGTGGAGATGTTGGCAGACCCCGCCACCGACCCCGAGATGAAGGCGCTGGCCGAGGATGAGCGCACGCTGGCCGAGGAACGTCTGGAGGCCGTCGAACAGGAATTGCGCACCCTGCTCCTGCCGCGCGATGCCACGGATGAGCGCAATGTGATCCTGGAGGTGCGGGCCGGCACGGGCGGCGATGAGGCGGCCCTGTTCGCGGGCGATCTGCTGGCCATGTACCGCCGTCATGCAAGCCTCGCCGGCTGGCGGTTCGAGCTGCTGGAGGGCGCCGAGACGGAGCTCGGCGGCATCAAGGAAGCGGTGGCGCAGATCAGCGGCGATCAGGTCTATGCCCGGCTGAAGTTCGAAAGCGGCGTGCACCGCGTGCAGCGCGTGCCGAAGACCGAAACGCAGGGCCGGATCCATACCTCGGCCGCGACCGTGGCCGTGCTGCCCGAAGCCGAGGAGGTCGATCTGGAGATCAACGAGCAGGATCTGCGCGTCGATACGTTTCGCAGCCAGGGCGCCGGGGGGCAGCATGTCAACACGACCGATTCGGCCGTGCGGATCACCCATTTGCCTACCGGCGTGGTCGTCAGCTGCCAGGAAGAGAAATCCCAGCACAAGAACCGCGCCAAGGCGATAAAGATCCTCCGCGCCCGGCTGCTGGATGCCGAACAGCAGCGCCGGGCCAGCGAACGCGCCGAAGCCCGCAAGGTTCAGGTCGGTTCCGGGGACCGTTCGGAACGGATCCGTACCTACAATTTCCCGCAGGGGCGCATCACCGATCACCGCATCAACCTGACGCTCTACAAGCTGGACCGGATCATCGCCGGTGAACGTCTGGATGAGTTGATCGACGCGCTCGTGGCCGAGGATCGCGCCGCACGGCTCGCCGCGATGGAAGAACGGGAAGGTTGATCGCGACGCCAGGTCGTGCTTGATCGCTTGCACCAGCTCTT
>CAZPBH010000386.1:0-2571 GCA_964584645.1 uncultured Rhodospirillales bacterium
TGATCGGAAGATTTGTCTGGTTTGATTACAGGTCAGAGCGGATTCACGCGTTCAATCTGAACGCGATCCGCTCTAGAGACCGAGGCTGCGGGCGATCCAGTAGGTCGCCCCGGCCGCGAGATAGGCGAGCGCGAACAGATAGCCGAACATGAAGCCGGCCCAGCGCCAGCTGTTCATTTCGCGCCGCGCCACGGCCAGCGTGGCGAGACATTGCGGGGCGAACACATACCAGGCGAGGAAGGCCAGAGCGGTCGGCAGGCTCCAGGCATTGCGCAGGGTCGCTGCCAGCCCGGCCTCGATCTGGGCTTCACTGCCCTGCAGCGCATAGACCGTGCCGAGCGCGCCGACCGCTACCTCGCGCGCGGCCATGCCGGGGATCAGGGCGATACAGATCTCCCAGGTGAAGCCGATGGGAGCGAAGACGATCTCCAGCATCCGGCCGAGCGTGCCGGCGAAGGAATGCAGGATCGCCGACCCCTCTGAGCCCGGCGGCGGGGCGGGATAGCTCGCCAGCACCCATAGCACGATCATCGAGACCAGGATGATGGTGCCTGCCCGGCGCAGGAAAACCGCCCCGCGGGTCCACAGGCCAAGGGCGAGGTCGCGCAGGCTGGGCAGCTGGTATTTCGGCATGACCATCATGAACGGGGTCTGCAGGCCACGCGCCACTGTCCGGCGCAGCACCAGCGCCACAGCCAGGCCACTAACGATCCCCACCACATAGAGCGCGAACATCACCAGCCCCTGAAGGCCGACAAAGCCGGCCACAATCCGGTTGGGAATGAAGGCCGCGATGATCAGCGTATAGACCGGCAGCCGTGCCGCGCAGGTCATCAGGGGTGCAATCAGGATGGTGGTCAGCCGGTCCTTCTCGTTGGGAATGGCGCGGGTCGCCATGATGCCCGGGATCGCACAGGCGTAGCTCGACAGCAGCGGGATGAAGGCCCGGCCGTTCAGGCCGACCTTCGCCATGATCCGGTCCATCATGAAGGCCGCGCGGGCCATGTAGCCGCTCTGCTCCATCATGATGATGAAGGCGAACAGGATCAGGATCTGCGGCAGGAAGATGATGACCGAGCCCACCCCGGCCAGAACGCCATCGACCAGCAGGCTGTTCAGCCAGGGCAGCGTCACCACGCTGCCGACCATCTCCTGCAGGGCGACCACGCCGGCGTCGATCAGGTTCATCGGCGCCTCGGCCCAGGCGAAGACCGCCTGAAACATGACGAACAGCAGCGCAGCCAGAAGGATCGGCCCCGCGACCGGGTGCAGCAGCACGCCGTCCACCCGCCGCGTCATGGCCGAGCGGGCGCCCTCATGGACGATCGCAGCCTTCGCGATCTCCCGCGCCTGGCGCTGCAGGCTCTTCAGGTCATGGGGTTCGCCGACAGGGGGTGCGGCTCGTCCGCGCCAGCTCTCGATCAACCCCGGCAGCTTCTCGATCAGGTCGGCGGCCCCCTGGCGCCGGGTGGCGATGGTCGGGATCACCGGCACACCGCCCAGCGCCGCGCTCAGCCGCGCGGGATCGATCAGGATGCCGTCCCGTTCGGCCAGATCGACCATGTTGAGGGCCACGATGACCGGCCGGCCGAGCGTCATCACCTCCAGCACAAAGCGCAGCTGGCTGCGCAGCGATGTCGCATCGACCACACAAAGCACCGCGTCGGGCGGCCGCGGCGGCTCGCCCTCCACCTCGGCGACCTCGCCCAGAATGGCCCCGCGCGCGATGGCCTCGTCCGGACTGGCGGGATCGAGGCTGTAGGTCCCCGGCAGATCGACGACCCGCACCGCGCCCGCTGCGGTCGTCAGCCATCCACTGAAACGTTCGACCGTCACGCCGGGGTAGTTCGCGACCTTCTGGCGAATGCCGGTCAGGGCGTTGAAAAGAGATGACTTCCCGCTGTTCGGGTTGCCGACCAGCGCCAGCGTGGCAACGGTCGTTGACGCATCAAGCGGGCTCATGCGTCCGCCTCGGCCCGCGGCGTGTCGAGCGGCTCGACCTCGACCGTCGCCGCCTCGGCGCGTCGGAGGGCGATCTCGACCTCCTCCACGGCCAGCACGATCGGGTCGCCGAAGGCAGCATGGTGGAGGATTGTGACCGTCACGCCCTCGTCCATGCCCAACTCGCGCAAGCGCCGGACGAGACGGCCACGGCCGCCCGTCTCGGTCTCGTCATGAAAGGCGATCAGCCGGGCCGGTCGGCCCTGGGGCAGGTGGTCGAGACGCATGCAACCTCATGAACCGCGCAGGCGCTCGTCGCCGCGCAAATGCAACTCACTTTCACTCAATCACAGGCCCGTCCCGCATTCAACAGCTTCGAGTTCGGACTTCCAGCTGAGCGGCGGTGGAGGCGTGCGGTCGCGCTGCCGTTTCCCGACTGGAATCCGGTGCGCCAGGCAGACAGGAAGCCGAGATCAGAACGCACTGGGGCATCCGGGCCGAGGAACTGACACGGAAGTCCGGCGCCGGTCGGCCTTTTTTTGTCCCTTTTCGGTGGGGCCGATGTCTTCCCGGGCGGCTGGCTGGGGCGGCAGGATTCGAACCTGCGCATGGCGGTACCAAAAACCGCTG
>CAZPBH010000387.1:0-2570 GCA_964584645.1 uncultured Rhodospirillales bacterium
GCCATCCTGATCGACGGCCAGGATATCCGCCATGTCACGCAGGCGAGCCTGCGCCGCCATATCGGCGTGGTGCCGCAGGATACGGTGCTGTTCAACGACACGCTGGCCTATAACATCGGCTATGCCCGTCCCGGGGTGGGTCGAGCAGAGATCGAGCGCGCTGCAAGGCTTGCCCACATCCATGACTTCATCACCAGCCTGCCGCGCGGTTATGAAACGGTGGTGGGCGAGCGTGGCCTGAAGCTTTCGGGCGGGGAAAAGCAGCGGGTCGCGATCGCGCGCGCCTTTCTCAAGGATCCGCCGGTCCTGATCCTCGACGAGGCGACCAGCGCGCTGGACAGCGCGACCGAGGCCCAGATCCAGGCCAATCTGCGCGAGCTGGGGCAGGGGCGGACCACGCTGACCATTGCCCACCGCCTGTCGACCATCATCGATGCCGACAGGATCGTCGTGATGGAGGCCGGCCGCGTGCGCGAACAGGGCAGCCATGGCGAATTGCTGCAGCAGGGGGGTGTCTATGCCGGTCTCTGGACCCGTCAGGCCGCCGACCGCGAAGGAGGCCTTGCGGCGCCGATTGACAAGCTGCGCCCGGCGGTCCTATAGAACGCACTTCATCGGACAAGCCGGCCGTTGCCCGTCCGCCCTCCACCTGTGAGGAGGGACCCGCGGCATTGCGGCCTTGAGCCCCGGAGGAGCCCGGGGGACAGAACAAAGGATCGGATCTCATGTCGCGACGCTGTGTGGTTACGGGCAAGGGTGTGCAGACCGGCAACAATGTCAGCCATGCGATGAACAAGACCCGTCGGCGCTGGCTGCCCAACCTGCAGGTGACCTCCGTCTATTCGGAAACGCTGGGCCGGCAGGTGCGCTTGCGTCTGTCAACCTCGGGCCTGCGGACGCTGGAGCACAAGGGCGGTCTCGACGCCTTCCTGCTGGCCACGGCACCCAGCAAGCTGGATCCCGAGCTGCGCAGCCTGCGCAAGCAGGTCGAACAGGCGAAGGCCGAGGCGCCGGCGGCGTAACGGCCGCTCCTGCGCCGGCTCCGTTCAGCTCCAGCGCGTCCGGTTCATGCTGTCCCTGTCCCCGGAAGGGCTGATCGGCTGGCTCAACAGCCTGCCGCCCGAAATCCTCTGGGTGATGCAGTTGTTGTTCGCCTTCGGGGCGATCCTGGCCTTCCTGCGGTTCTTCGGGCTGACCGGCCTCTACATCTATATCGCCGTTGCTGTTATCGGGGCCAATCTTCAGGTTCTCAAGGTCGTGCCCTTTAGCGTGTTTCCCGAGCCCGTCGCGCTGGGCACGATCCTGTTCGCCTCGACCTATCTTGCCACCGACATCATCAATGAGCGCTTCGGGGTGGCGGCGGCACGCCGGGCCGTCTGGCTCGGATTCGCGGCCTATCTGACATGGACCCTGCTGACCATCCTGACGCTCGGCTTCCGGCCGCTGGAAGGGGCGGGCGAGGATCTCGCCTGGGCCGAGGCGATGCAGGGCCACATGCTGGCGCTGTTCCTGCCGGCGCCAGCGCTCTTCGCGGCTGGGATGATCGCCTATTTGACGAGCCAGCTTTTCGATGTCTGGTTCTTTGACCGTATCCGCCGGCAGACCGAGGGGCGGCGCCTCTGGCTGCGCAACAACCTGTCCACCGCGATCTCCGCACTCATCGACAACACCATCTTCTCGGTCCTGGCCTGGGTCGTGTTCGCCGACGAGCCGATGGCGTGGGGCACGCTGGTGATGACCTACATCCTCGGAACCTATGGCCTGCGCCTGATCGTGGCGCTGTTCGACACGCCGTTCATGTACCTCGCGCGCAAGGTTGAGGTGCAGCCCGACCCGCCGGAGCGCGGTGCTGTCGCTCAGCCCTCCAGCTGATCGATGATCGCCTGGCCCATGGCCGCGCAGCCCACCTGCTTCAGGTCGGCACCACCCGCCCCCATCAGATCGCCCGTACGATAGCCTGCATCCAGCACGGCGGCGACGGCCGCTTCCACCTCATCGGCGGCGGCGCCCAAGTCGAAGGAATAGCGCAGCATCATCGCTGCCGAGAGGATCATCGCGATGGGGTTGGCCTTGTCCTGACCGGCAATATCCGGGGCCGAGCCGTGGACGGGCTCATAAAGCGCCTTGCGCCGGCCGGTTTCCCGGTCGGGCGCGCCGAGCGAGGCCGAGGGCAGCATTCCGATGGAGCCGGTCAGGATCGCGGCCTCATGGCTCAGCATATCGCCGAACAGATTGTCGGTCACGATCACGTCGAACTGCTTGGGCGCCCGGACAAGCTGCATGGCCAGCGCATCGGCCAGCATGTGGCTGAGATCGATATCGCTGTGCCGCTCGGCATGGCGATGGTTGACCACCTGCCGCCAGAGCCGCCCGGTGACCATCACGTTCATCTTGTCGGCCGAGCAGACACGCCCCTGCCGGGCGCGGGCCAGATCACAGGCCACATCGAAGATCCGGGCGATCTCATGGCTGTGATAGACTTGGGAATCGACCGCCCGCTGCTCCCCGTTCTCAAGCGTCACGACTTCCTTCGGCTGGCCGAAATAGACGCCGCCGGTCAGCTCGCGCAC
>CAZPBH010000388.1:0-669 GCA_964584645.1 uncultured Rhodospirillales bacterium
GACGAGCGGGGGACCCTTCACGCGTACCGCCGCCACCTGATCGGGCCCGAAGCCATGGGCTTCGCGCAGCTCCAGCAATCCTGAAATCCCCGCCTGGGCAGCGCGGCCGGTCGGGTAGGGCTTGTGGCTGACCTCCGCGATCCGCCAGATCTGTCCCAATGTGCCGACAATCTCCGACCAGCCATGGTCGGGCTCCATCAGGCTCAGATAGCCGAAGGGTCCCTCGAACACATCATGCGGCCCCGGAAAGCCGGCCTGGGCGAGGTCGCAGGCGAGCAGGGCAGCCCGCGCGTTGACGGCCACCTGCAGCGGCAGCAGGGGCTTGCCCTCGACATGGGCCTGCATGGTGCCCGAGCACTGGCCGAGCTGCAGGCCGAAGGCGTCCTTCAGCTGGTCGCGGTTCAGCCCCATCAGCCGGGCACAGGCCGCCACCGCGCCGAAGCCGCCGGCATTGGCGGGGCGAAAGAAGGTCACCGGCCCATTGGCAGCCACCCCCAGCCCGGCGGCGATATCGACACCGACCGCAAGCGCTGTCACCAGCTCCTCGCCCCCGACGCTGCGACCGCGTGCGGCTTCCCGGTCGAGGCAGGCCAGCACCGCTCCGCCGATCACCGCCATGGGGTGCACGACGGCGGCCTTTTCTATATTGATGGGGATGAAGCTTCGCTT
>CAZPBH010000388.1:679-2566 GCA_964584645.1 uncultured Rhodospirillales bacterium
AGTGCTGCCCCCGCCGCCGGCAAGCGCTGGCGCCGGCCGAGCACGCCGGCCTCCTCCCCCGATCCCGCTGCGAGGGCACCCTTCAGAACAATCTCGGCAAAGGGTGCCGTGCCGCCCGACAGTCCCACGCCCAGCGTGTCGAGCCAGAAGATCCGGGCGGCATTCACCGCTTCATCCGGCAAATCGGCGAAGCGGGCGCCCAGGACATGATCGAGGACGGGGTCGAGGTTGCGGGGCGTGGGCGACATCGGGGTCGGTGAAGGAGACAAAGAGGCAGGGCTCCGGGAAAGGATGCATGAGGAGGTGGGTCGATCTTCGCCACCGCTCCGCTATATGAGAAGTTTTCATGGGCCATGCCATGACTGCCAACCCCGGCAGGCCCCTGAAGCCAGAGGAGATCAGATCCCGCCATGACCCTGACCGCCGAAGAGCTGGCACCGCCGCCTGCCGCGATCCCTGCAGCGCGCCTGTTCGACCTGACCGAGGCCGCTCTGGCGGCCGCGAGGGCCTATCGTGACGCGGTGCGAATGGCGGTCACGCGGATGATCGCGCCGGGCGGCAAGGTGGAGGCCGATCTCTCCCGCACCCATCAGGCAGCCGAACATGGCTTCGCCTGGGTGGCGACCACCGTGGAGGCGCTGGCCCAGATGCGCGCCTGGGCGGTGCGCCTGGAAGAGCGCGGCGAGCTGACCGAGACCGATACGCTGCTGCTGCAGGCCTGTTATGGCGAGTATCTGAACCAGCTGCTCGGCGGCATTCCCATGAGTGCCACCGAATTCGTCCGCCCCGACCAGTTCGGCCTGCACGACAAGGCGCTGGGATGGTTCGAGCGCGAGGCCGTACGCACCTTGCGCTGGGATGGCTGCGCGCCGGAGGTGAAGGCGGCACTGGCCGAGCGGCTGGCGGCCGGCGATTTCGGCAGCCTCGGGATCGAGGATGAGGCGCTGGTGCTGACACGCGACCAGATCCGCCGCTTCGCCGAGGACAGGGTCGCCCCCTTCGCCCATGAATGGCATCTGAAGGATCAGCTGATCCCGCTGGAGGTGATCGCGGAGATGGCCGATCTGGGCGTGTTCGGCCTGACGATCCCGGAAGAGTTCGGCGGGCTCGGCATGGGCAAGCTGGCGATGTGCATCGTCAGCGAGGAGCTGAGCCGGGCATGGATCGGCGTCGGGTCGCTCGGCACACGCTCGGAGATCGCGGCCGAGCTGATCCTGGGCGGCGGGACCGAGGCGCAGAAGGCCCATTACCTGCCGAAGATCGCCGATGGCAGCATCCTGCCCACCGCCGTGTTCACCGAGCCCAACACGGGTTCCGACCTCGGCAGCCTGCGTACCCGGGCCGAGCGCGCGGTCGACGAGGCGGGTCAGGACGTCTATCGCATCACCGGGTCGAAGACCTGGATCACCCATGCCGCCCGCGCCGATCTGATGACGATGATGGTGCGCACCGATGCGGGCTCGGAGGGCTATCGCGGCCTCTCCATGCTGCTGATCGAGAAGAGCCGTGGCGATGATGCCGATCCCTTCCCCGACGCCCGCATCTCCGGCGGCGAGATCGAGGTGCTGGGCTATCGCGGCATGAAGGAATACGAGCTTGGCTTTGACGGCTTCAAGGTCAAGGGCGAGAACCTCTTGGGCGGGGTCGAAGGCCAAGGCTTCAAGCAACTGATGCAGACCTTCGAATCCGCCCGCATTCAAACCGCCGCGCGCGCCATCGGCGTTGCGCAATCGGCGCTCGACGTGGCGATGCGCTATGCTCAGGATCGCAAGCAGTTCGGCAAAGCGCTGATCGCCTTCCCTCGCGTCGCGGACAAGCTGGCGATGATGGCGGTGGAAATCATGGTGGCCCGCCAGCTGACCTATTTCTCGGCCTGGGAAAAGGACA
>CAZPBH010000389.1:0-2561 GCA_964584645.1 uncultured Rhodospirillales bacterium
CGCCTCGCGGAAGCGCTGGCGGTCCTCGGCCTTGTCGATGGCGTTGCGGTTGGCGCCGATCAGCTCGATGCCCAGACGTTCCAGCGTCCCGTCATCGCTGAGCGCCATGGCCGTGTTCAGGGCCGTCTGGCCGCCCATGGTGGGCAGCAGCCCATCCGGGCGTTCCGCCTCGAGGATCTTAGCCACGATCTCCGGCGTGATGGGCTCGATATAGGTGGCATCGGCCATCTCCGGGTCGGTCATGATCGTCGCCGGATTGGAATTGACGAGGATGACCCGGTAGCCTTCCTCGCGCAGCGCCTTGCAGGCCTGGGCACCGGAATAGTCGAACTCGCACGCCTGACCGATGATGATCGGACCGGCGCCGATGATGGCGATGGACGAGATGTCGGTGCGCCTGGGCATGGGGATGGGGGGCCTTGATAACCGGGCAGGATACGGGCGGCCGTTGGTGGCGTGCTCCCATGTCGGCAGCCGCTGCGCCGCCGCAAGGGCAGGGCTGGGCCCTTAACGGGGCGGGATGCTGGCGAAGAACTTCTCGAAAAGAAACGCCGTATCATGGGGCCCCGGGGACGCCTCCGGGTGAAACTGGACGCCGAAGGCCGGTGCCTCGCGCGCGGCGATGCCCTGATTGCTGCCATCGAAGAGGCTGACATGCGTTTCGCGCACGCCGGTGGGCAGGGCCGTGTTGTCGATCGCGAAGCCATGGTTCTGGCTGGTGATCATCACCTTCCCGCTGTCCAGATCCTTCACCGGATGGTTGGCGCCATGATGGCCGTGGTGCATCTTCACCGTCCGGCAGCCCAGCGCCAGCCCCAGCATCTGATGGCCAAGGCAGATGCCGAAGGTCGGTATCCGGCGCGCCAGCAGGCCCTCGATCATCGAGACCGCATGGGCGCCGGTCGCAGCCGGGTCGCCCGGGCCGTTGGACAGGAACACCCCGTCCGGGCGCAGGTCGAGCACCCGGTTCAGCCCGGCATCGGCGGTCAGGATGCTCACCCGCGCCCCGGTGGCTGCCAGCATGTTCAGGATGTTGCGTTTCGCCCCATAGTCGATGGCGACGATATGCGGCGCCTCTGCGGCCGGCTGCAGCTGCGCATGCCCGCTGCCCAGCTGCCAACGGCCCTGCCGCCAGCGCTCGGGCAGGCTGCCGGTCACCTGCAGGGCGAGATCGGCGCCATCCAGCCCGCCCCAGCTCGCGAGCCGCTCAAGCTGGTAGGGAATGTCGAAGCGGCCATCGGCGGGGAAGTCGATCACCGCGTTGATGGCGCCCTGATCGCGCAGCCGCCGGGTCAGGGCCCGCGTGTCGATGTTGGTGATCGCTGCCATCTCGCGACCCTGCAGCCAGGCGCCCAGCGATTCCGCCGCGCGGAAGTTCGACGGCTCGGTCACATCGGCGCGCAGCACGCAGCCGCGGGCATGCGGGCGGCCGGCCTCCAGATCCTCGTCATTGGTGCCGACATTGCCGACATGGGGAAAGGTGAAGGTGATGATCTGCCCGGCATAGGAGGGGTCGGTCAGGATCTCCTGATAGCCGGTCATCGCGGTGTTGAAACACAGCTCGCCCCGATGCGCCCCATGCGCCCCGAGGCCCTTGCCCCACAGGATCGTACCGTCGGCGAGCACGAGGCACGCCGAAGCGCCCGGCGGCGGTTCATGAGCAGGGTTGGGAGGCTGGGCAACAGGCATGGGCTGGCGGCGGTGTCTCGTGACAGGGGTCCGGTGCGCCGCTGCACATGGCATCATCGGGCCGGTCCGCAATCCGCGACGGCCCGCTGGCAGCCATCGCCGACACGCTCCAGCGCCGGCAGGTCTTGCCCGGTAGAGATCGAATGCTGACTTCTCGATCAGAGCAGGCAAGCGAGATGCACGCACCCATGTTGCGTACCCAGTTGAACGAGGCCCTGAAGACCGCGCTGCGCGAGAAGGATCAGGTCGCGATTTCCACGATCCGGCTGATCCTCGCCGCCATCAAGGACCGGGACATCGCCGCCCGTGGGCAGGGCAAGCCCGAGATCGCCGAGGCCGAGATCCTCGCCCTGCTGCAGACCATGGTCAAGCAGCGGGCCGAGGCCATCGAGCTCTATGAGCGCGGCGGCCGCATGGACCTGTGCCAGCAGGAGCAGGCCGAGGTTCAGGTGATCGAGCGCTTCCTGCCCGCCCAGGTGCAGGGGGCGGAGCTTGATGCTGCGGTGGATGAGGCGATTGACGAGATCGGCGCGCGCTCGATCAAGGACATGGGTCAGACCATGGCCCTGCTGCGCGAGCGGTTCGTGGGCCGCATGGACTTCGCGGCGGCGAGTGCGCGCGTGAAGGAAAGGCTCGCCGGGTGAGCCGCATGTTAACGCTCGGCTGAGGGCGGCGGCGATGCGCTACCCGGCCGGCTTTCTGGACGAGATCCGCACGAGGCTGGCGGTGTCCGAGGTGGTCGGGCGCAGCGTGAGGCTGCATCGCCGCGGTCGGGAATGGGTCGGGCTGAGCCCGTTCAAGACCGAACGCACCCCCAGCTTCACCGTCGTCGACGACAAGCGGTTCTACCACTGCTTCGCCAGCGGCGAGCA
>CAZPBH010000390.1:0-2532 GCA_964584645.1 uncultured Rhodospirillales bacterium
CCGGGAGCAGATTGTCCCGGTCCGGATAGCCGGTGCTGGGGATGAAGGCCGTATCGCTGGCACCGCCCGGCAGCACGATATTGGCCGTGACCCCGGTGCCTGCGAGTTCGCCGGCCAGCCCGCGGGTCCAGGCTTCCAGCCCCGCCTTGGTCGCGCCATAGGGCATGATGTTGGCCAGCGCCATCGTCACCCGGCTGGTGGAGATGCTGATGATCCGCCCGAAACCGCGCGCCAGCATGCCGGGCAGGGCTGCCTGCGCCATGAAGAACGGTCCGTTCAGATTGGTCTCCACAACCTCGCGCCAGACCTCCGCCTCCTGCATCCAGCTGCGCTGGTCGGCAGCGGCCCAGTCTGCCGCACCCCAGCTGGAAGGCATGTTGTTGCGCGCCCGGCCCGCATTGTTCACCAGGATGTCGAGACGCCCGAAGGCTTCCTCGGCCACCCTGACGGCGCGCTGGCAGGCGGCCGGGTCCCGCACATCGCTCTGCACGGCGTGCAGGCGCGGCGCATGCGGGCTGGCGGCGATCCAGTCCATCTCCTCGGGCTGGCGGGCGCTGGTGATCAGAACCTGCGCCCCCCGCGCGGCCAGAGCTTCGGCGATCAACCGGCCAAAGCCACGGCCCCCGCCGGTCACCAGCGCGGCACGGTCGTTCAGGGCGGGCGCAAAGGTCATTGTCTTGCCTCGGTTTTTCGTGAATTGTCCCCAGGCTTGGCAGAGCCGGAAGGGAAGGGAGTCCGTACAGGGCCATGTTTGCTGACGATCTTCTGCGCGGCAAGATCGCGCTCGTCACGGGAGCCTCCCAGGGGCTGGGACGCCATTTTGCGGGCCTGCTCGCGGCCCATGGTGCCGAGGTGGCGCTGGCGGCCCGCCAGATCGACAAGCTTGCCCAGGCGACGGAGGAACTGGCCGCAGCCGGCGCGCGGACCCTGCCGGTGCAGATGGATGTGCGCGACCCCGGCTCGATCAGCGATGCCATGGACGAGGCCGAGGAGGCGCTGGGTCCGCTCGACATCCTGGTCAACAATGCCGGCATCGCGCTGACCGCGCCCTTTGCCGAGCACAATCTGGGCGATCTGGACGCCGTGATCGACACCAATCTGCGCGGTGTCTTTCTGGTCGGGCAGGAGGCCGCGAAGCGGATGATCCCGCGCGGCCGCGGGTCGATCGTGAACATCGCCTCCATCGCCGGGCACAAGGTGCTGGGCCAGCTTTCCAGCTATTGCGCGACCAAGGCGGCGGTGGAACATCTGACCCGCTCGATGGCCGTCGAACTCGCGCGCCACAACATTCGCGTCAACGCGCTGGCGCCGGGCTATGTGCGTACCGCGATCAATGATGATTTCTTTGCCACCCCGGCGGGCGAGAAGCTGATCGCGCGCGTGCCCCAGCGCCGGCTGGGTGAGGCGGGCGAGCTGGATGCGGCCCTGCTGCTGCTGGCCTCCGATGCCGGCAGCTTTGCCACCGGCTCGATCCTGACGGTGGATGGCGGCCTCTCGGTCGCGTGATCGTGGAGCACATGCCGATCAGACCGACACATCTGATCGTATAATCTGTCTTGTTTGATAATGAGTTAGAGCGGATTCACGCGTTCAGTCCGAACGCGATTCGCTCCAGCGTCCTCAGCCCTTCCCGGCCATCAGGTCGATCAGGCCCCGCAGCGGTTGCAGGTCGTAGCCCGCCTCGGCGGCGCGGTGCACCAGATCCTCGGGGTCCTGCCCGGCGGCGGCGGCGCTGAGCGCCCAGAGCACGGTCGAGCGCGTGCCGCTGCGACAATACGCAACCACCGGGCCTGCCATGGCCGACCTGGCCTCGGCAAAGGCTTCTGCTGCCTGCGGTGACAGGCTGCCGCCGGTAACCGGCACATGGGCATGGGCCAGCCCGGCCGCTTCCGCCGCCTCGGCCATCATCTGGTGCGTTGGCTGGCCGGCTTCCTCGCCATCGGGCCGGTTGTTGATGATCCCGACAAAGCCGAGCGCGGCGAGCTGGGTCATGTCCTCGGGCTGCAGCTGGCCGGCAACGGCCATGTCGGCATCGAGCCGCTTCAGGGCTGGTTCGGTCATCGCGCTTTTCCTCGACCTGTGATGCTCATTCCGGGCGGTAGGGCACGACATCACAATACAGGCCCTCGGCCCGCAAGGGGGCGCAGAAACCGGCGGCGTCGACCGCGTTGCGGAACTGCCCGGTGGCGAGCCGGATCACCTCCCGCCCGCCGGAGGATGTCGTGTAGATCAGCGGCTCCAGCCCGTCGAGCAGGCCGGCCGCCTCACGCTGCAGCACGCGCCATCCGGCCCGGGCATCGGCGGCCCCGAAATAACTGGCGAGGTGCGCGGTGAAGCTTTCGCCGCCTCTGGCTGGGGCTGGTGCTGGGGGTGTGGGTGCAGCTTCGGGTCGGGCGGGCGCTGCTTGCGGGGCGGGGGCCGGTGGGAGCCTTGGTGCAGCGGTTTCCTGCGCCGGTGCTGGCGTCGGTTCCTCGGCCGGGGTCAGGCGCAGCGGTGCCCCCATCTGTGTACGGTCGGGGAGCAGAGTTGTCA
>CAZPBH010000391.1:0-2523 GCA_964584645.1 uncultured Rhodospirillales bacterium
CAGCGTACCATGAGCCAGATGCGGCGAGAGGCGCGAGCAGGCCTCCTCGGCCGTCAGCGGGCTCGACATCGCCTTGCGGTAGGTGCGCCCACGATCGCCAAGAAAGCTTGCCAGCAAGGCCTCGGCCGCCGGCCGGCCACCTTTCTGGCGATGGGGGCAGGGGTCCGGGGCCAGGCCCAGATCATGGGCCTCGGGCAGCGGGCCGGGCTCGATCCCCGCCAGGGGGTGCAGCGCGGCCGGGGCCGGATGGCACGGCGCGGCCATCGCGCGATCCCAACGTCGAGCCCAGCCATTGCGGTCATGGCGGCCGCGTTCGACGCCATGCTGGGGGAATTCGTGCCAGGCCACGCCATGGTCGCGCAGCAGCCGTGCCACGGCCCGATCCCGCGCGTAGGTCCAGCCATTGCCGGTTTCCTGATGGCTCCACACAGCTTCGACCGGCAGGGCCTCCAGCAACGCCCGAAGCACAGGAACGGCCTCGCCGATACGCAGGATCAGGGGTTGGCCCCGCTGCGCCAGACCCTCCCGCAATTCATGGAGCGACTCACGGATGAAGGCCCATTGCCTCGCACTCGCATCGGCTTGTGCCCAGAGCCCGGGCTCGGCGATGTAAAGCGGCAGGACCGGGCCGCGCGCGGCGGCCGAGGCCAGCGGCCCATGATCGTGCACGCGCAGGTCACGCTTGAACCAGACGATCTGAAGCGGCTCGATGCGCGTCGGGGCCATAAGCCCCGACTTAGCATCGACGCCTCATGCGGCCAGCCCCGGGTGTTGTGCTCAGGCCATGCGCATCCGGTTGGCCAGCCCGTCGACAGTGCTGACGAGCCCGTCGCTCCGGTTCTGCAGGCCTTCCGAGCTGGTCAGAACGCGGGTAGCGGCCTCGCCGGTGGATTCGGCCGCCTGGCTGACTTCCGAGATGGTTTCGGACACCTCGCGTGTGCTGCTTGCGGCCTGGGCGACGGCGCGGGCGATCTCGGCCGTCGCGCTGGTCTGTTCCTCGACTGCGCTGGCGATGGAGGTCGCAATCTCGCTGATCTCCCGGATCGCGGTGCTGATCTCGCCGACCGCGCTGACCGCATCGCGTGTGCCCTGCTGGATGCCGGAAATCTGGTTGGCGATTTCCTCGGTCGCCTTCGAGGTCTGCTGGGCGAGAGTCTTCACCTCGCCGGCCACCACCGCAAAACCCCGCCCCGCCTCGCCCGCCCGCGCGGCCTCGATGGTGGCATTGAGGGCCAGCAGATTGGTCTGGGCCGCGATTTCGTTGATCAGCTTCACGACCTTGCCGATCTCCGCGGTGCTCGATTCGAGCGCACGGATCGTGTCGTCGGCGCGGCGGGCACTGGACACCGCACTGTCGGCACGGCTGCTCGAATCGCTCACCCGCTGGCTGATTTCCTGGCTGGCGCTGGAAAGCTCCTCGGCGGCGGCCGCGGCGGTCTGCACATTGTGGCTGGCCGATTCCGCGGCCGTGGAGACGTGCAGGGCCTTGGTCCGCGTGTCCTCGGCCAGACCGGCCATGGCCTCGGCCGTGTGGTCGAGCTCGTGCACATCATTCGCCACCGCGCCGGCGGAATCCCGAACATGGCCCAGAAGCTCGTCCAGACCGCTCGCCGTCTGGCGGCGCAGCACATCGAAATAGGTCGTCGTGACGATTTCCATGTCGATCATCACCGCCAGATTGACGGCCTGCAGGACATCGCTCAGCCGGTCCGGCTCGCCCTTTTTCGTGCGCACCCCGAAGCGGCGCACGGCGAGGTCGATCATCCGGTTCGAGGTGACCGCATAGGCGCCGATATACCAACGGCTGTCGAGCCCGATCTTGTGATGGGCGATGGCCACGCGTTCGACCCGGGCGGCATAGTCCTGATCGAAGCGCCCGGTGAACAGGGCCCGCCAATGCTCGAACTGGGCCTTGCGAATGCGGGAGGTGTCGCCGGCCCTGCCGAGCATGTCCGCGAGGTTCGCATATTGACCGACATGCTCATAAAAGGCCGCGAGCATGGCATCCAGCTCGGGCTCCAGTGCCGCCCAGAAAATGGCCAGCGCCTCGCGATGCCGGGCCTCATAGCCAGCGAACTGAAGCCGGCCCTCGATGTCGATGGCGCGGTCTTGCTCCATGGAAGACATTGGATTTACCTCCCCCCGTAGTCACCCGGGGGCACTATACTGGTTCGCGGGGGACGTGGCCACTCACCAGATCGGGCGTGCCTGCCATGCATGGCAGCTTCAGCCGGTGGCGGCGCGTGCTCCGGCGCCCAAATTCCGCCGGATGCCGCCCGCATGGGCGGTTCGGGCAGCGCCCCGGGTCAACGGGTCGCAGGGCAACAGGAACAGGTCATCATGGAACCGCTTTCTGATCTGGCGCTTCACGCGCGGGCATGGCCTTTCGAGGAGGCGCGGCGTCTGCGCGACCGGTTCGAGGGGAAACCGGCCGAACCCGTGCTGTTCGAAACCGGCTATGGCCCGTCGGGCCTGCCGCATATCGGCACGTTCGGCGAGGTCGCGCGCACCAGCTATGTCCGC
>CAZPBH010000392.1:0-2497 GCA_964584645.1 uncultured Rhodospirillales bacterium
ACCTGACCCAGGCCCTTGCCCGCGCCGGCAGCCATGTTTCCGTCTACCAGTTGACCATCGAACCGGGCACCGCTTTCCACCGCCGGCGCATAGCCACGGGCGACAACGACACCTTGGCCGATCTTTACGAGGTGACCCAAGACGTCCTGGACGCGGCGGGATTGCCCGCCTACGAGGTGTCCAACCACGCCCGCTTGCCCGAATTTCGATCCGTCCACAACAAGATCTACTGGAACTCGGGCGACTGGATTGGTGTTGGCCCCGGCGCCCATGGTCGGTTGACGCTGGAGGGCGCCCGTCATGCCCTGCGGACGCACCGCGCCGCCCCGATCTGGCTGGAGCGCGCCCGCAGCCGGTCCGGGGACACCACGACCATGACGCCGCTGAGCGCGCGCGAGGTCGCCGAGGAGACCCTGCTGATGGGGCTCCGCCTGCCCGAGGGCGTGGATCTTGGCGCGCCCGGGCTCTCCGACGTCCTCGATCACGGGGCGGTGGAGCGCCTCGCCGCCCATGGGCTGGTGCGGCAGGAAGCTGCGCGGCTCGCCCTGACCCGCGAGGGCGCGCTGGTGATGGATGCAGTGATTGCCCACATGGTGCGGCCCGAGAGCCCATAGGGTCTTGCCAAGCCCCGGAAAGCCTGAGACAAGGGCCGCATCCCGCAGCATGTCCGAGGGGGGATTGCACCCATGACCGCCAAGCCGCTCGAAGGGTTTCGGGTCCTCGATCTCTCGCGGCTCATCCCCGGACCGATGGCCAGCCTGCACCTCGCCGACCTGGGTGCGGAGGTGATCAAGGTCGAGGATACCGGTGCGGGCGACTACATGCGCCGGCCCGGTCCCGATGCCCCGATGTCGGCGCTGTTCGGGATGGTCAACCGCAACAAGAAGTCGATCGCGCTCGACCTCAAGCAACCCGAGGCCGTCGAGGCGTTCCTGCGGCTGGCCGAGACCGCTGACGTGGTGATCGAGAGCTTTCGCCCGGGCGTGGTGGCGAGGCTCGGGATCGACTTCGCGGCGGTCAGGGCGCGCAACTCACGGATCGTCTATGCCGCCCTGTCGGGCTATGGCCAGACCGGCCCGTTCGCCGAGAAGGCCGGGCATGACATCAACTATCTGGGCTATGCCGGCATCCTCGATCAGATCGGCGCGGCCGAGGGACCCCCGGTGCTGGCCAACTGGCAGATCGCGGACCTTGCCGGCGGCGCCCTGTCGACCGCCATGGCCATCCTTGCCGCCCTTCTGGGCGTCCAGCGCGGCGGCGAGGGGCGCTATCTCGATATCGCCATGACCGATTGCGCGATGGCCCACGGGGTCGTCACCCTGGCCGCCATCGCCGAGCGCGGGCACGTCACCGCCCGCGGCCGGGACCGGCTTTCGGGCGGGCTGCCGGGCTACCGGGTCTATGCCTGTGCGGATGGGCGTCACCTCGCCGTCGGGGCGCTGGAGCCGAAATTCTGGGAGGCCTTCTGTCAGGCCATCGACCGGCCGGATCTGGCCGCGAAGGGCCGGACACCCGGGCCCGAGGCCGAGGAGGTCGCCGCCGAGGTGGCGGCCGCGCTCAGGACGCGCGAGCGCAATGAATGGGCCGTCATCTTTGATCGCATCGACTGCTGTGTTTCCCCGGTGCTGTCGCTGGAGGAGGCGATGGAGACCCGTCAGGCGCTGGCGCGGGGGCTGGTCCGGCACGATCCCCTGCCCGATGGCGGGGAAACGCTGAGCTTCAATTTCCCCGTCCTGATGAGCGATTTCACCACCGAAATCCGGCTGCCACCGCCCGAGCAGGGGGCCGATACCGACGCCGTGCTGGGCGCACTCGGCCTCGATGTCGAGGCGCTGCGGGCCAGCGGGGCGGCCGGGTGAGCGATGACGGGACCGGCCTGCCGCCCTTTCCGCGTCGGCTGAGCGATTTTCCGGCGGCCGTGCTGGCAAATCCGCGCGTTCAGGCGCTGGCTGCCGACCCGGCCCATGCCGGCCAGATGAGCCCGGGCAGTGTGCGCGAGGCGCTGGCCGCCCTGGCCGCCGAGGAGCAGGGCCTGATCGACCCGCCGGTGCGCCGCTATCCCGGCCCCGAGGGCGATCTGATGGACGGGGCCGGCCGGCCCATCGATGTCAAGACGCCGCCTTCCTTCCCCAATGGAACCAGCTTTCATGCCGACCCCGGCACCGCAGCGCTGGCGCTGGAGGGCAAGGCCGGGCTGATGATGCGCAACGGCGATACCGGCGTGCCGGAGCCGTGCCGGATCCTGTTCGATCACAGCTGGTCGACCGAGGAGGACACCGCAAAGATCATGGCCGATGTCACCGCCAGCCTCGGGACGCAGGTGGACGAGTTCATCATCCCGATCAGGATCACGGCGGCATGGCTGGACGGCAGCCATCCCGCCCTGCAGGGCAGCACCGGCGCGCGCCCGGCCCAGCCCCGAAGCCGGGTGGCCCCCCGATGAGCGCGGGCGCAGCGCCTCTCGACCCGGCCCGGCTGCAGGCGATGCTGAACGCCC
>CAZPBH010000393.1:0-630 GCA_964584645.1 uncultured Rhodospirillales bacterium
ATCACGATGCGACCCCAATTGGCGTCTTCGCCAGCGATGGCGGTCTTGACGAGCGGGGAATCGGCGATGGCGCGGGCAACCCGCTCGGCCTCGCGCCGGCTGAGCGCCCCGCGCACGGTGACGGTGACGAACTTGCTGGCCCCTTCCCCGTCGCGCACGACCTGGCGGGCGAGATCGGTCATCACCTCTTCCAGCGCCCGGGCGAAAAGCCGGCCACGCCCACTGGCCACATCTTCGATCACCGGACCGCCGGCCTTGCCCGTGGCAAAGACCAGCACGGTATCGCTGGTCGAGGTGTCGCTGTCGACGCTGATGCGGTTGAAGCTGCGGTTGACGCTGCGCTTGACCAGACGGTCGAGCAGCGTGGGCGCGACCGGCGCGTCGGTGAAGATGAAGGCCAGCATGGTGGCCATGTCGGGTGCGATCATGCCCGAGCCCTTGGCGATGCCGGCGATGGCGATGTCGCCCTCGCCATGGCTGACCCGGGCGCCCGCCCCCTTGGGGAAGGTGTCGGTCGTCATGATCGCCCGCGCTGCAGCCTGCCATTCTGCGTGACCCAGCCGGTCGAAGAGCGCCGGCAGGCTGGCGGCGATCGCATCGGCGGGAAGCTTCTCCCCGATCGTGCCGGTC
>CAZPBH010000393.1:640-2465 GCA_964584645.1 uncultured Rhodospirillales bacterium
AGATGCCCTGCTGCGGCCCCGACCGTCCGCTCCACCAGCGCCGTTCCGGCCTTGCCGGTGAAGGCGTTGGCGTTACCGGCATTGACCACGAGAGCACGCCCGATCCCGGCCTGGAGCGCCTCACGGCACCAGAGCACGGGCGGGGCAGCCGTGGCGGAGCGTGTGAGTGTACCGGCCACCTGCGTGCCCTCGGGCAGGACGGCGAGCATCAGATCGTCCCGGCCCTGATAGCGCAGGCCGGCGGCATGGGTGGCGAGCTGGACACCCGCCACCTCCGGCAGATCGGGAAATTCCTCGGGCGCCAGCGGCGAGCGCGGCAGGGAAGCGGCCATGATCGGTGTCAGCCGTCCTCGTCGGTGGACGCTTCGCCATCGGCGGGAGGTTCGAGGATGGTGATGTCGGCCGCGGCGCGTTCGGCCTCGATGATCTCGCCCACCAGCTGCTCGCTCAGCTGCCGGGACAGCTGCGGGGCGATATCCTCGAAGGGCGGCGGCTCGGCCGTCCGGCGGTCCTCGACCTTGATCACATGCCAGCCGAAGCTGGTCTGCACGGGCTCCTGCGTATAGGTGCCGGGCTCCAGCGCAAAGGCGGCCTCGGAGAATTCAGGCACCATCACCTCGGCGGTGAAATAGCCCAGATCGCCGCCCTGGGCGCCGGTCGGGCCGGTGGAGCGCTCCTGCGCCAGCTCGGCGAAATCACCGCCGGCGTCGAGGGCCTCGATCACCTGCTCTGCCTCGGCCTCGCTCTCCAGCAGGATATGGCGGGCGCGGATTTCCTCCCCGCTCGGCGCGCTGGCCACGGCCTGCTCATAGGCCTCGCGCAGCCGTTCCTCGGTGAGCCGGGCGCGAACCTGGCGCATCAGATAGGCCTCCTCCAGCAGCCGTGCCTCCTGGGCTGCGATCTGGGCCTGCATCTGCGGGTCCTCGTCGAGCCCCGTGGCCAGCGCACGGTCCTCCAGCACCCGGCGGGTGATCAGCTGGTCGAGCGCGATCTCGCGCAGCTGGTCGGGTTCGAACCGGGCGGCCTGCGGTCCGATCATCTCGATGAACACATCAACATCGGCGCGTGTGATTTCCTCGCCGTTGACGCGAGCCAGAACCTCGGCCCCTTCGCCGGTCTGGGCGGCGACCGGGCTGGCCAGAAGGACGGCAAGGCTCGCGGCGAGAAGGCTCAAGGCGGGGCACGGCCCTGGAAAGATGGTGGACATGGTACCCCCGGGGGTCGGTTCAGGCGGAAAGCCGGAACCCCAATTCGGGTGAGAATTGCGGCACCGGGACGGCTTGATTTGACAGACTCTTGCCGGTTTTCTATCTGAACGCAATGGACGTTGGGGGGCTCCACGGTTCTTGCGACGGCTTCCGGCGGCCCCTTGAAAGGCTGAACAACACGGAAACCCGGGTCGCGGAACCGGCGGTGCAGGGTCAAATCGGTCTGGGACCGGTCATTCACGACAGGAGCGCGGCCCGGTTGGCCGCGCCTGGCAATCAGGGACACCGCGCATGCTGACGCGCCTTGCATCGAAGATTTTCGGGAACACCACTGATCGTGCGCTCAAGCAGGTCAAGGGTGTGGTCGGTGCCGTGAACGCGCTGGAGCCGGAGCTGGAGAAGCTCTCCGACGAGGAGCTCGCCGCCCGCACGCCGCTGTTCCGGGAGCGTCTGGACCAGGGGGCGAACCTCGACGATCTGCTCCCCGAGGCCTTCGCCACCGTGCGCGAAGCGGCCAAGCGGACGCTCGGCCAGCGCCATTTCGACGTGCAGCTTCTCGGCGGCGCCATCCTCCATCAGGGCCGGATCGCCGAGATGAAGACCGGGGAGGGCAAGAC
>CAZPBH010000394.1:0-2463 GCA_964584645.1 uncultured Rhodospirillales bacterium
GCAGGCGCAGCAGGTTCAGGAAATTGCGCAGCACGTCATGACCATGTTCGCTGGCGATGCTCTCGGGATGAAACTGGATGCCGTGGATCGGCAGCTCGCGATGGCTGAGCCCCATGATGATGCCGTCGTCACTGCGCGCGGTGATCTGGAGTTCACCCGGCAGGTTTTCCTCCGCGACGATCAGCGAATGATAGCGCGTGACCTCGAAACGCGGCGGCAGCCCCGTGAACAGGCCCGTTCCCTGATGCGTGATCGGGCTGGTCTTGCCGTGAACCGGGGAAGGGGCGCGGACCACCCGACCCCCGAAATGCTGGCCGATCGCCTGATGGCCAAGACAGACGCCGAGGACCGGGACGCGCGCCGCGGCCGCAAGACCGATGAGATCGAGGCAGATGCCGGCCCGGTCGGGGTCACAGGGCCCGGGCGAGAGCACGATGGCCTCCGGCGCCCGGGCCATGACCTCGGCGGGCGAGAGCGCGTCGTTGCGGACGACCTCGGGTGTGGATCCCAGATCGCCCAGATACTGGACGAGGTTCCAGGTGAAACTGTCGTAATTGTCGATCAGCAGGAGCATGGGGGCGATATGGGGCGGGTGGGCTGCGAGACGAAAGATCAGCTCGCGTAATAACGGGCATAGGCGCCGGTATAAAGCCCGCTGTCGCCATAGCCGTAGGTCGCGTTGCGCTGCACATCGACCCTTGTCAGCACCACCCCGGCGATATCGCCGCCGGCTTCCGCCAGCGCATCGACAGCCATGCGCGCGGTGCGCGGGGTTGTGTGGCCCCACCGGGTGGCGATGACGATGGTGTCCGCCAGCGGCGCGATGGTCCGAGCGTCCGGGACGGCCAGAACCGGCGGGGTGTCGACGATCACCACCTCATAGGCCTTGGCGAAGGCGCGCAGCAGCTGGCCGAAGATGGGGCGCGCGAACAGGTCGCCCGGATTGATGTCGGGGGTGCCCGCCGGCATGATGTGCAGCCCGGAGACCGGGTCGAATTGCAGTGTCTCGGGGCTCACATCCTCGCCATTCAGCCAGTTGACGAGCCCCACCTTGTTGTCGAGGCCCAGCTGCTCGTGCACGGTCGGACGGCGCAGATCGGCATCGATCAGCAGGGTCCGCCGCCCGGCCTGGGCGGATTGCAAGGCAAGCCCGATGGCCAGCGAGGTCTTGCCCTCCTTCGGGGCGGCAGAGCAGATCATCACGAGCCCGGCCTGCGGGCGGGTCAGCACCAGGGCGGTGCGGGCGCCTCGCACCGCCTCGCCAAAGGCCGAGGTCGGGTTCTGGCGCAGATACTCTGCCGGCGAGAGGCCGTGGCGCTTGCGGCGACCGATCTCGGGCACGAGACCAAGGGCGGCGCGCCCCACGGCCGGCTCCACCTGCTCCATCGACCGGAAACCGCGATCAAGGCTCTCCAGCACCACGGTGGCGAGCAGCCCCATGGTGAGCCCGATCGCCAGCCCGATCAGCAGGATCACGGGGTCGGAAGGTGTGAGCCGCTCCATCGGCAAGAGGCCGGCGGCCTGCACGACAAGCCGGGGTTCGGCCGCGAGCCGGTCGGCCCTCATGCTGTCCAGATCGGCCTTGAGCCGGGCATGAACCTCGGCCTCGGCGCGGGCGGCCTGGGCCAGCAACTCCAGCTCGGCAAGCTCGTTGCTCAGCTCACCGGCACGGGCCCGTGCCTGATTGAGGCGTCCTGCTGCCAGCTCCACCCTGCGCTCCAGCTGCCCGACCTCCTGCCGGACGGCCGCCACGGCACGGCCGGTCGCGAGGCTGAGCTGGCGTTCAAGGCTGTCGATTTCTGCCTGCAGGGCGATCCGGTCGGGATGGCGGGGGCCGTAGCGGACCGACAGACGGTCGCGCTCGTTCAGGAGCTGGGCGAGGCGCTGGCGTTCGGCCCGGAGCGTGGCGTCATCGCCGGGGCGGGGGGCCGTCAGATCCGGAGGCGAGGCCGCACCGGCCATGCGCGCCAGCCTGTCCCGGGCCTGCCCGAGTTCGGCCTGGGCCTCGTTCAGCGCCGCTTCGGCCACCAGAATGTCGGCTTGCAGCGCCGCTTCGGTCATGCCTTCGGGCAGGTCATGGGCGCCCCGGAAGGCGGCGAGATTGCTCTCGGCCAGCTGGCGGCGTCTTTCCGCAGCCGCCAGCCGGCGTGCCATATCGGCATCGACAGCCGCCCGGTCGGCCGGCAGGGCGGCCGTCAGGCCATTGGCCAGCGCCCGGGCCATCGCCTCGGCGATGTCGGGGTGCTCGGCCCGGGCGGCCACAACGAGGCGGTTCTGGTCCTGGACAACATCGACACGCGTCCGGCGCATCAGGGCGCTCAGCCGCTCCACTTCACGGTCTGAGGCCGTGCCGGCTTCATCGGGCAGCTCCGCGGCGAGCGCCGGCGAGGCGGTCAGCAGCAGGGAGATCAGACCAGCGCGTGGTGCGGCAGCGGCCTGCTTGAGCGGTTCATCAGCGATCAC
>CAZPBH010000395.1:0-2359 GCA_964584645.1 uncultured Rhodospirillales bacterium
GGGATCGAACTCGCGCACCGAGGTCACGAAGAACGGATCGGCCACCAGCTCGACCGGGATGGTATCCGGCAGGACCAGCTGCGGGCGGGTCTGCGGCAGCCCGACGATCAGCCCGGCGATCAGCATCCCATGCAGCGCCAGCGAGGCCGGCACGGCCATGCGCATCGGCTCACTGACCCCGACGTTCTGCACTCTGGCCCGCCTCAACCTTTGGCAGATCGGCGATCAGCGCCACCCGGGTGAAGCCGGCGCCGGCGATATGGCCCATCACCTCCATGATCCGCCCATAGCTGAGGCTGCGATCACCGCGCACATAGACACGCAGATCGCGGTTGCGGTCGGTGACCGCGAGCAGGAGCGGTATCAGCCGGTCGAGCGTCACTTCGGTTTCCTGGACGTAGATCGTTCCCTCGGCACCGACCGTTACCACCAGCGGTTCCTCCGGCTCGTTCAGCGTGGGCGCGTCGGCCTCGGGCAGGTCGACGGGCACCCCCACCGTCAGCAGAGGGGCGGTGATCATGAACACGATCAGCAACACCAGCATGACATCGACAAAAGGTGTCATGTTGATGTCGGACATGGGGCGATGGCTGCGCCGCCGCGTCGGCCGCCCGAAGCTGGGTCCCCCGGTCATGTCAGGCGGCCCGCCCGCTTTCGGCGTGACGCGACAGCAGGGCGGAGAATTCGGCGGCGAACCCGTCCAGACGGTCGGCATAGCGCGTCAGATCGCGCGAGAAGGTGTTGAAGGCGATGGTCGCCGGGATCGCCGCCACCAGCCCCAGCGCGGTGGTGAACAGCGCCTCCGCGATGCCGGGGGCCACCACCGCCAGTGTCGTGTTCTGGGAGGCTGCGATGGCCGTGAAGCTGTTGATGATGCCCCAGACGGTTCCGAACAGGCCGATGAAGGGGCAGGCCGAGCCGACGCTGGCAAGGACCACCATGCCGTTTTCGGCCGGGCCCATCTCGCGCTGGATGGCGGCCTGCATCACGCGGTCGGTGCGGTCCTGCAGCCCCGGGGCGAGCCTTTCGGCTGGCGTTGCCTTCTCCATCGCCATGCGCCATTCACGCATCCCCGCCACAAACACCACCGACATCGGGTCGCGCGGCCGGCGGGAGAGCCGGTCATACAGATCGTCCAGCGAATTGCCCGACCAGAAGGCCTGCTCGAACTTGTCGGCGCGCCGGTTCAGTTTCCGGATCAGCGCCGATTTGGAGAAGATCAGCGCCCAGCTCCAGACCGAGAGCGCCAGCAGCCCGATCATCACGATCTTGATGACGATATCGGCGGACATGAACAGGCCGAGGATCGAGAGATCCTGAGCAGCCGTTCCGGCCAGCTCGATGGTTTCGGTCGGGATCAGCGGGGCGGATTCCATGGGTCAGGCAACTTTCGTTACGGGGGCAGCCAGCGCATCCAGCGGGGCGGGCAGGCGGGTCGGGCGGCCGGTGGCATCGATGCAGGCAATCCGCACGTTCATGCGGACCAGCGGGCGTGCCTGCCGCACGAGCTCCTGGGCCAGCAGCAGGCCGGCCCGCCTGCCGCGCTTCACCCGGGTGGTCACCTCGACGACATCGTCCAGATGCGCCGGGGCGATGAAATCGACCTCCATGCGCGCCACCACGAAGCCCAGCCCCCGCTCCCGGCGCAGCTTGTCCTGCTCGATACCGAGATCGCGCAGGAACTCCGTCCGGCCGCGTTCCGCGAAACGCAGATAGGCGGTGTGATAGACCACGCCACCGGCATCGGTGTCCTCGTAATAGACGCGGAAATGGTCACGCCTCAGGCTGTCAGCCATGGCCGGTGCCCTCGTCATCGGCCACGTCGTCGGCGTCGGGGTCGTCCTGCATGTCGGTGAACCAGTCAAGCTGGCCGGAGCCCTCCAGATGGGCCGGCGGCCGCCGATCCAGATAGCGATAGCCGGCGGGTGAGACCAGCCGGCCTCGCGGCGTGCGTGCAATGAAGCCGAGCTGCATCAGATAGGGCTCGACCGTCTCCTCCAGCACATCGCGCTGCTCCGACAGGGCGGCTGCGAGGGTGTCGATGCCGACAGGCCCGCCGCCATAATGGTCGGTGATGCAGCTCAGATAGCGCCGGTCCATCCGGTCGAGCCCGCTGGCGTCCACCTCCAGCCGGGTGAGGGCGGCATCGGCGGCCTTGCGGTCGACCGGGGCGCTGGCATCGGCCATCAGGGCGAAATCGCGCACCCGGCGCAGCAGCCTTCCCGCCACGCGCGGGGTGCCCCGCGCACGCCGTGCGATTTCCAGCGCCCCGTCCCCGGTCAGCGCGACGTCGAGCCGGCGCGCCTGGGCGGCCACGATCCGGGCCAGCGCCTCGGCCGGGTAGAGATCGAGCCTGAGC
>CAZPBH010000396.1:0-2354 GCA_964584645.1 uncultured Rhodospirillales bacterium
CCTTTCGGCCACAGGTACCTGAAACCTGCGCGTCTACCAATTCCGCCACCTGGGCAGGCATGAGCGGGGTGTCGGGGCCACCCTGGGGGCGGCGCCGGCCGGTGATGTAGCGCCTTCGGGAACGGTTTGTCAAAACTCCCGTTGAAGAGGGGGTGCAGCGCGCCTCTGGTCGTGCTGTATCGCCATCGGCCCTCGACCCCGATGACCTGTCAGCTTATGTCGATGGCTGTGGGCTGCCTCTCTTGCGCGGCGGCCCGGTCGATTATCGCAGAAAGGCGGGATCCGCATGCTCAGGCGCGACGATACGGTGACCATTTTCGGCGGGTCGGGCTTCATCGGCCGCTCGCTGGTCCATCGGCTGGCCAAGACCGGCTGCCGCATCCGCATTGCCGGGCGCGACCCCTCGAAGGCAGCCAAGCTGCGGCCATGTGGCGCGGTCGGCCAGATCGTGCCGGTTGCCTGCAACATCCACGATCCGGGCTCGGTCGCTGCCGCCCTCGGCCCCGCCAAGGCGGTGGTCAACATGATCGGCATCCTTGAAGAGAAGGGGCCGAACAGCTTTCAGGCCGTGCATGCCAATTTTCCGGCCCGGCTGGCCGAGCTGGCCAGCAGCATCGGGGCGGAGCGGTTCGTGCAGATCTCCGCACTCGGCGCCGACCCGGACAGCGCCTCGGCCTATGCCCGCACCAAGGCGGGCGGCGAGGCCGCGGTGCGCGAGCATTTCAAGGGGGCGACCATCCTGCGCCCGTCGATCGTGTTCGGGCCGGAGGACAGCTTTTTCAACCGCTTCGCCTCCATGGCAACGGTCAGCCCGGCCCTGCCGCTCATCGGCGGTGGCCAGACCCGTTTCCAGCCGGTCTATGTCGGCGATGTCGCGCAGGCGCTGATGGCAGCCCTGACCGATGAGAAGACGCCATCGAAGACCTATGAGCTCGGTGGCCCGCAGATCTACACGTTCCGCGAGCTGATGGAGCTGACCCTGAAGGAAATCCGCCGCGAACGCGCGCTCGTGTCGATCCCGTTCAAGGTGGCTGAAACCATGGGCAAGGTCGCGCAGAACCTTCCGGGTGCGCCGATCACCTTCGATCAGGTGCAGCTGCTGAAGAGCGACAATGTCGTCTCCAAGGGCGCGATGACGCTCAAGACGCTGGGCATCACGCCGGAAGCGGTCGAGGTCATCATCCCCACCTATCTCGATCGGTTCCGCGCCGGCGGCCGGTTCAACCGCGGCGGCGCCTATCAGCTGGGTGAGCGCTAGAGCAAATTCCGATCAGATGGAAACATCTGGTCGGAAAATTTGTCTAGTTTGATAATAAGTTAGAGCGGATCGCGTTCGATCCGAACGCGATCCGCTTTAAGCGGCCGGCTGACCGCCCACCGGCGGCGGCTCGCGCACAGCGATGAGTAACAGCAGCCCCGCCAGCGCGGTGAGCGCCACCGCCATCACCCCGGCCCGCAGATCGCCCGCCATCGCCGTGAACAGCCCGAACAGGGCCGGCCCCAGAAACGCCACCGCCTTGCCGGTCATGGCATAGAGGCCGAAGAACTCTGCCGTCAGCTGCGGCGGGGCGAGCCGTGCCATCATCGACCGGCTGGCCGCCTGGATCGGCCCGACGAACAGCGCCAGCCCGAGGGCCGCCCCCACGAACAGGGGCAGATCGGCGATCAGCGGGGCCGGCAGCAGCAGCACGGTATAGAGGCCGAGCGTGACAAGGATCGTGCGTTTCGGCCCGATCCGGTCATCGAGAAAGGCGAACAGGAAGGCGCCCAGACCGCTGACCACGTTCATGGCGATGGCCAGCATCAGCAGATCCTGAAAGCTCATCCCGTAGACACCGCCCACATAGATGCCCGCCATCGCGAACAGCGTGCCCAGGGAATCGCGGTAGAGCGCGCTCGCCAGAAGAAAGCGCACGACGTTGCCATGCCGGCGCGCCTCGCGCAGCGTGCCAAGCAGGGTCGCCAGCCCCTCGGCCACGGCGCGGCGTATCGGCAGATCGGCACGCACCCGGTCGGGGGTGAGGACGAACAACGGCAGGGCAAAGAGCGCAAACCACAGCGCCACCAGCGGTGCCGCGGCCCGCACATTCGCGGCCTCTTCCTCGCTCAGGCCCAGAAAGCCGGGTGTCCCGCCGAAGCCGACAGCCCCGAAAAGCACGAGCGCGAGGCTCGCCAGCCCACCCAGATAGCCCAGAGCCCAGCCCCAGCCCGACAGCCGCCCGACCTTCCCCGCCGGGGCGATGTCGGGCAGCATCGCGCCGTAGAACACATTGGCGAGCTCGAAGGCGATGGTCGCCAGCGCGGCCAGCAGCAGGGCAGGCCAGATCCACGCGGGATCGGGCTCGGCCAGCGCC
>CAZPBH010000397.1:0-2352 GCA_964584645.1 uncultured Rhodospirillales bacterium
CACGCCGTCGGGCACCTCGTCCAGCTCCTCGACGAACAGGGCCCCCAGCGTCCCCAGCCTCTCGACGACCGCGCGGTTGTGCACGATCTCGTGGCGGACATAGACCGGCGCTCCGTACCGGCCCAGCGCGCGTTCGACGATCTGGACGGCCCGATCCACGCCGGCGCAGAACCCGCGCGGCTCGGCCAGCAGCAGCGTCAGCGGCGCTCTGCCGGCTTCCGGTGTGCTCGCCTCCGGTGTTCTTGTCTCCGGGGCGGCGAGATCCGGGTGCAGGGGGCCGGGTTCGGACATGCGTTCCATGGTCGGGGCGAAGAGTGGCAAAATGGTGAAAAAGCCCGCGCCATCCCATGTAACATGTGTCCCACGCGATGCATCTGGTGCAGCGCAAAAAATCGTCGGTATGCGCCCATGTTTTTCTTTCCGGCCGCCATGAACATTCGTGCAATTCCCAAGGCGACGGCTCTGGCCGTCGGCATGCTGGTGCTGGCTGGCTGCACCAACGAGATCGTGCCGCGTGAATGTCCCCGTGTGGCCCCGCTGGCAGATGCCATGCAGCGCACGGTGTTTCTGACCGATGCGGAGGCGCGGGCCGATGCCATCGTGGCGGATCTGCGCTTTCTTGGCGTGGAACGGGCGCGCTGCGATTATGACGAGGACGAGGTGGAAGTGAGCTTCGTCACGGTCATCGAGGCAGAGCGCGGCCCGGCCTGGCAGGGCCGGCGCATCGAGCTGCCCTTCTTCGTGGCCATCCTCGACAACCGCCTGAACCTTCTGGGCAAGCAGGTGTTTCAGGCGGAACTCGAATTTCGTGATGGGGCAGCGCTCACGCGGCGGGAGGAAGCCTTGCGTCAGACGATCTTCCTGCCGGGTCCGCAGGCGACGGGCTCGGCCTATCAGGTGCTTTTCGGCTTCGAGCTGACGGAGGCGGACCTCGCCTTCAACCGGGCGCGGCTTGGCCGCACGCTCACGCAGGAGCCATGAGGATGCTTGGCGCTGCGCCCGTCTCTGCGTTAGGTTCGCGCCCATGGTGAACCGCCGATTCACGTACGCCACGCCGGGCGGCGCCGGGAACGTCCCGGTGCCCTTCCCGGCCATGCTTGCGGTCCTCGCGCTGATCGTCCTCGGCACGCCCGCTGCCGCGCAGGACAGCAACGTGACCGTGGACTGGAGCGTGCTCGACGGGCCGGTCGCCACCATGCCGCCCGACTTCATGGCCGGGCGCGCGATCATGCCGCGCCCCGAGCCGAGAAGGCCGGCAAGGGAGGCTGCACCCGCGCGCACCATGCCCGCGCCGTCGGCGCCCGAGCCGGTGGATGACGCCGAGGAAGCCTTCGCCGAACTGGTCGAGCGGATCGAGCGCACGGCCCCCCTGAACGAGGCCCAGCGCGCCGCCCTGTTCGCGCGCTGGCAGGCCGAGCGGGGTCGGACCGGTCGCACTGGCGCCAACGACCCGGCCGCCTCATCGGCCCTCGGCCGCCCCATGCCGCTGACCCAGCCGGTCGAGAGCGAACCGCTGGACGACCCGCGCCGCGCGCGCCTGCCGGTGCCGCAGCCCGGGAACGTCGCCTTCCCGGATACCGGCGCGCTGGTCGGTCGGGCCCCGATGCTTTCCCCGTCCGATACCCTGGCCCCGTTGCCGGGCAGCACCTCGGCGCCGCGTATCGTCCTGACCCCGCCGGGTGGTACGGATGCCGACGCTGGCGAGAACCGGCTGCGCCTCCGGCCTCCGGGCTCGGCGTCCGCCACGGCAGAAGCCCGTCCGCCCGTGCCGCCGAGCGAGCCGTCCGCCCGTCTGGCCACCCCGCCGCCAGAGCCTGTCCGGCTCAGCCGGGTCGAGCCGCAGCCGCGCGGGCAGGAACCTCCAGCCCCCGCTGCCCCGGCCCGCCGTCCACCGCCGCAGCAGGACCTCACCGCCCCGGAGCCCCGGGCCGCCGAGCCTGTCGAGCGACCGCGCCTCGACCCGGACCGGCTGCCGCCGCAGGCCGAGCCCCCCGCGGCTTCGCCGCCTCAGCCCGCTCCCGCGGCCACACCTCCTGCCGAGGTTGCGACCGCACGCCCGGCCAACCCGCCCGCCGGCCGCCCGGCCCCGATGCCCGAAGACCCCCCCGCGCCCGCACCGACGCAGATGGCGGCCCTGCCGCGCACGCCACCACCGATGGACCCCACCCCGCCAGCGGCCGACCCCCCGGCCGCGGCGCCGGAGCCTGTCAGCGTCAACCGACGCGATGTGCGGCTGATCTTCGTCAGCCCCGGCAGCGTCGTGCGGTTCGGCGACGAAGGGCAGGGCGATGGAGACGGCGATCAGCAGCACGATGATCCACTCGAGCACCTCGAGCCGGCGCACCGCGGCCT
>CAZPBH010000398.1:0-2347 GCA_964584645.1 uncultured Rhodospirillales bacterium
AGCTTGACGATCACCCGGCGATAGGCAGCAAGGCGTGTGCCCGGCTTCGCGGCGCTTTCGATCAGCCTTTCAGCCTCGTTCATGGGGTTTCCCGCACGGGATCGAAGGCGGCCTCGGCCGGCCTGTCCGGCGCTGCCTCTTCCTGCTGGCGAGCGCGCACCTGATCGGCGAGCCGGCCCATCAGCGGGTCGACATCCCGTCCCGTGGCGGCAGAGATCACACCGACCTCGCCGCCCGTCGCCTCGGCCAGGGCCGCACGCCGCTCTTCCAGCTCGGCCGGGGCCACGATGTCGGCGCGCGAGAGGACCACCAGCTCGGGCCGCCCGCCAAGCCCGGCGCCATAGGCCTCCAGCTCGTGGCGCACGGTGCGCCAGGCGGCGACCGGGTCATCGAGCCCGGCATCGACAAGGTGCAAGAGGGCGGCACAGCGTTCGACATGACCCAGAAAGCGGTCGCCCAGACCATGGCCCTGATGCGCGCCCTCGATCAGCCCCGGAATGTCGGCCAGCACGAAGCTGAAATCATCCACAACGACGACCCCCAGCTCGGGATGCAGGGTGGTGAAGGGATAGTCGGCCACCTTGGGCCGGGCACGGCTGACGACCGACAGCAGGGTCGACTTGCCGGCATTGGGCAGGCCGACAATGCCGATATCCGCCAGCAGCTTGAGCCTGAGCCCGACCGAGCGTTCCTCGCCCGGCTCGCCGGGGGTGGACTGGCGCGGCGCCTGATTGGTCGAGCTCTTGAAGGCGGCATTGCCCACACCGCCCCGGCCGCCGCGCAGCAGCACGAGTTCCGTGCCAGGCTCGATCAGGTCGGCCAGCAGCAGCTCGCCCTCATTGTCGAGAATCTGGGTGCCCGGAGGCACGGCGATCACCACGTCCTCGCCCTTGGCGCCGGTGCGGTCGCGCCCCATGCCATGGCCGCCGCGGGCCGCCTTGAAATGCTGGCGATAGCGGAAGTCGATCAGCGTGTTGAGATTGCGCTCGACGCGAAAGATCACATCGCCCCCGCGCCCGCCATTGCCGCCATCGGGGCCGCCATAGGGCACGAATTTCTCACGCCGGAAGCTGACGCAGCCCGCGCCGCCATCGCCGCTTTTCAGATGGATCTTGGCCTGATCGAGGAACTTCATGCGATCACCCCCGCCGCGTCAGCCCGCAAGCCCCGGCCGGGAAGATCGAAGGCGTCCGTGGTTATGCCGCGCGAGCCTGCGTGCCGGAAAGCGACATCGGCCCGACGAGGGGCGTCAGTCGTCGCCGGCTGCCGGCAGGGCCGGATCGACCGCCACGAATTTGCGGCCGGCACGGCCAAGATGAAAGCGGACATGGCCGTCGACCTTGGCGAACAGCGTGTGGTCCTTGCCCATGCCGACATGCGCGCCGGGATGGAAGCGCGTGCCGCGCTGCCGCACGATGATGTTGCCGCCGCGCACGGCCTCGCCGCCGAACTTCTTCACGCCAAGCCGTTGCGCGTTGGAATCGCGCCCGTTTCTGGAGCTGCCGCCTGCCTTCTTATGCGCCATCGTTCTCTCCGCTCGCCGCTTCTGCCGCCGGTGCGGCCTCTTCAGCGGCTTTGGTTGTGGCCTTGGTCTTCGCCTTCGGCTTGTCGCCCTCCAGACCCAGATCGGTGATCTTCAGCATGGTCAGAAGCTGGCGATGGCCCTTCTTGCGCCGGTAGTTCTGGCGGCGCTTCTTCTTGAAGATGGTGATCTTCGGCCCGCGCCCCTGTTCGACCACTTCGGCGGCGACGCTCACACCCTCGACCATCGGTGTGCCGTAGCGCGCGCTGGTGCCATCATGGACCATCAGCACCTGATCGAGGCTGATGGTGCTTCCGGCCTCGGCCTCGATCTTCTCGACCGCGATCTGGTCACCCGGGGCAACGCGGTACTGTTTGCCCCCGGTCTGGACAACTGCGTACATCTGTCTTCAATCTTTCTTCATCGGACCCGGCGCGGCCCGCCGGTTCATGACCCTGCGCGATCCACCTGACCCGCGACCCCTTCATGGCTGGTCGGTTGGACCAGGACGATCGTTGTTGCTCGCAATCGTCATTGCTCACGGGAAGCGGACGCGGAGGTCGCCATCCGCGTGCAAGCGGTCTGGATACTCTCCCTCGGCCTGCACTGTCAACGGGTGCGCACCGCGCGCGGCGCATGCGCGACATGATCGGCTGCACGGGGTGATCTGCCGGCTGGGGTGATCGACCGGGGGCGCGCATCGAAAGGCTTGCGCGGGCGGGGCTGCATTTGCTCTAACGCCTGCTGCTTCGTGGGTGCCCCGCCCATGAAAGGGTGCGGAGAGGTGCCGGAGCGGTCGAACGGGGCGGTCTCGAAAACCGTTGT
>CAZPBH010000399.1:0-371 GCA_964584645.1 uncultured Rhodospirillales bacterium
ATTTCTCGCCCCGGGGAAGCACCACCCCTGCCAGCACCAGCCCGTTGAGCGCGATCAGCAGCTTCACCCCCCGCAGGCGCCCCGGCACCACCCGTGCCAGATGGCGGGCCTGCCTTGTGGCGGAATCAAGCAACAGCACCCGAAAGGCATCATCGGCGCTGGCCGCAAAGAACTCGTGGAACATCAGCCAGTTGGCCAGCCGCGCGCCGATCACCTCCGGCGCCCAGACCAGCGGGTGCCAGCGCTCGTGCAGGTCGATCCAGGTGCGGACCAGAAACCTTGCCTGCCTTCGGGCCTGATCGCCGCCAACCGCGCGCAGGTCGCGCAACCACTCGAAACCATGCAGGGTGGCGATCCAGCTTGCCCCCACG
>CAZPBH010000399.1:381-2341 GCA_964584645.1 uncultured Rhodospirillales bacterium
GGGCAGCCACCGCGGCACATCGGTCTCGATCTCGATCCCGTCGAAGCGGTACCGCCCGACCAGCAGCGCGCGGCCTCTCTCGGCATTCCCCGGCCAGGGATCGCTGAGCGTTACCCGGACCTCGTCGCCGCCGCGCTTGCCGAGGCTCAGCCGATAGAGGCCATGAGCGAAGAGCAGCCGACCGGGCCATGCGCCACGGAACCGACTGGCGGCCAGATCCGAGCCTGGCGTGACCCGGCCGCCGGGCAGACCGGTATCCTCACCTTCCGGACCGATGACGAGTGCGGCCTGCGCCTCCAGCGGATCGGGCTCGTTCGCAGGCGCCTCCAAGGCCTCTGCCTCGGATGTGTCGGGGGGCCTGTCCCGATCGGAGGAAGTGTCGGTCATCCGCGCAGATCGGCGATCGCGGCCGCATAGCCGGCCTCGCCCCGCCCGAAAACGGCGGTGCCGGCCACCAGCACATCGGCACCGGCGGCGATGGCATCAGGCGCGGTCGTGGGGGTGATCCCGCCATCGACCTCAAGATCGATCTGCCGGCCCGTGGCGTCGATGCGGGCGCGCACGTCATGTATCTTGTCGAGCAGCGGGATGAAGGCCTGCCCGCCAAAGCCCGGATTGACGGTCATCACCAGCACGAGATCCACCAGGTCCATGATGTGGTCGAGGACATGGGTCGGCGTGGCGGGGTTGAGGCTGACCCCCGCCTTCTTGCCGAGCGATCTGATGAGCTGCAGGGTGCGGTGCACATGCGGCCCCGCCTCGGGATGCACGGTGATGATGTCGGCCCCGGCTTCGGCAAAGGCGGGAATCAGCGCATCGACCGGGCTGATCATCAGGTGCACGTCGAACGGCCTGGTACTGTGCGGGCGCAAGGCCTTCACCACCGCCGGGCCAATCGTCAGGTTCGGCACGAAATGGCCATCCATCACGTCGATGTGGATGTAATCGGCCCCGGCCGCGTCGATGGCCCGGACCTCCGCCCCAAGGCTCGCGAAATCGGCGGCGAGGATCGAGGGCGCGATACGTGTGGCCTGTTGCATGGCCGCGGGACTTACCAACTCCCCCGTCCCCCCGCAAGCATCACGCGGCGTGAGGCAGGGCCGCGCCTCACGCTGTCCGGACAAGACGTGCAGCGAAGAAACCGTCAAGACCGCCCTCGGCCTCCCAGTGATCGGGCCAGGTGCGCAGATAGCCGGCGGGGGTGATAAAGGGCGCCAGTACCGGGTCTGCCGCAGGATCGAGAGGGTCGGGCCGGAGGTCGGTTCGGCGCCGCAGCAGGGCCCGGATGCGCTCCTCGCCCTCGGCCGGCAGCATCGAGCAGGTGGCGAAGACCAGCCTGCCGCCAGGTGCCAGCATCGCCGCCGCCGCATCCAGCAGCTGGTCCTGCAACAGCGTCAATGCTGCCAGATCGGGAGGCTTGCGCCGATGCAGGATGTCGGGATGGCGCCGCAAGGTACCGGTGGCCGAGCAGGGCGCATCGAGCAAGACAGCCGGAACCGGCCCGGCAGGACGCCAGCTGCGGGCATCGGCGGCAATGAGCTCCGCCTTCAGGCCCAGTCGCCCGAGATTCTCGGCCACGAGGCGCAGCCGATCCGGTGCGGCATCAAGCGCCGTGACCCGGGCACCGCCCGCGGCCAGCTGGGCGGTCTTGCCGCCCGGTGCCGCGCAGAGATCGACCACATCGAGGCCGGCGAGGTCACCGAAAAGCCGCACCGGGAGAGCCGCCGCCGCGTCCTGAACCCAGTAAGCCCCGTCCTCCCAGCCCGGTAATGCGGTGACCGCACCCGCCTCATGCAGGCGGACCGAGCCGGTGGGCATGGCCTCCCCCCCCAGCCGGGCCGCGAGTTCACGCGGCTGCGTGGCCGGGTCCCCGCGGGTCGAGAGGTCGAGGGGCGCCTCACGCAGGCAGGCAGCCAGCACCGCCGCAGCCCGGTCCCCGCCCAGCGCCTCGGTCACCGGC
>CAZPBH010000400.1:0-2332 GCA_964584645.1 uncultured Rhodospirillales bacterium
GCCCGCATGGTCCCGGCTTGACGGCGGGCGGGTGTCGGGGAGGTTGCCCTCCCGGATGGCAGTGGCCGAGAGACCGCTGCGGCGCCCGCGGACAAATGTCCATGCCGGCGGGGTGCACGTCACGATGCCGGGACCCGGCTTGCGATAGTCCCGGCGGAAACGTCGTGCTGCTGGAGCCGTTGACACACACAGAAAATAGCCCGGACGGTCGAAAACGGCAACCGGAACGCGGGCGAAGATGCTCTGCCATGCTTCCCAGCGATGCATCTGGTCCAGATTGTCCGCACCGATCAGCCAGACGAGGCGCAGCCCCGGCAGACGCGCCGTCATCGCACCGAGGGTGTCGGCGGTGAAGCGGGTGCCCAGCAGGGCTTCCTGGGCCCCGACCCGGATCGCCGGGTGGCGCGCCTTCATCCGGGCGGCGTCGATCCGTTCCTCAAGCTCGCCCATGCCCTCGCGCGGCTTGAGCGGGTTCTGCGGGCTGACCAGCCACCAGACCTGATGCAGCTTCAGCCGCTTCAGCGCCATCAGGGTGATGTGCAGATGACCTTCATGGGCGGGGTTGAACGAGCCGCCAAGCAGACCGACCCGCAGACCGCGCGTCACGGCCGGGGGCAGCGGCCAGCTCGGCAGGGCGCTGTTCAGGGTCGAACCTGCCCGGTGCCGCGGACGACATATTTGTAGGTCGTCAGCTGCTCGGCCCCGACCGGCCCGCGGGCGTGCAGCTTGCCGGTCGCGATCCCGATTTCCGCACCCATCCCGAATTCGCCACCATCGGCGAACTGGGTCGAGGCGTTATGCATGACGATCCCGCTGTCGACGGCGTTCAGGAACCGCGCGGCCGTGGCGGCGTCCTCGGTCACGATGCTGTCGGTATGGTGACTGCCATGGGTGTTGATATGGTCGATCGCGGCCTCGACACCGTCAACGACCCGGATCGACAGGATCGCCGCCAGATATTCGGTCCGCCAGTCGGCCTCATCGGCTTCCGCGATGGCGGGATCGAGCGCACGGGCCGCAGCATCGCCGCGCAGCTCGCAGCCCGCTTCGCGCAGGGCGTGGGCGAGGGGCGGCAAGGCGGTTTCCGCAATCGCCCTGTCGATCAGCAGGGTTTCCATCGCCCCGCAGATCGACACACGCCGCATCTTGGCGTTCAGGGCAATCGCCTGAGCCTTGTCGAGATCGGCCGCGCCGTCGACATAGACATGGCAAAGCCCCTGCAGATGCGCGAAGACCGGAATGCGGCTCTCCTCCATCACGCGGCGAATGAGCGATTCGCCCCCCCGGGGGACGATCACGTCGACATGCTCATGCTGGCGGAGCAGCGCGCCAACGGCGGCGCGGTCGCGTGTCGGGATCAGCTGGACGGCCGTCTCGGGCAGCCCGGCCGCACTCAGCCCCTCGGCCATGCAGGCGGCAAGCGCGCTGGAGGAATGCAGGCTTTCCGAGCCACAGCGCAGCAGTGCGGCATTGCCGGCCTTCAGGCACAGAGCCGCCGCATCCGCCGTCACATTGGGCCGGGATTCATAGATGATCCCGATGACCCCAAGCGGCACGCGCACACGCGCGATGCGCAGGCCGTTCGGGCGCTCCCAGCTTGCAAGCTCGGTCCCGACAGGGTCGGGCAAATCGGCCACATCATCGACGCCGCGCGCGATGGCCTCGACCCGCCCGGCATCGAGGGCGAGACGGTCGAGCATCGCCTCGCCGAGACCGGAAGCACGGCTGGCCTCCATGTCCATGGCATTGGCGGTGAGGATGGCGTCAGCGCGGTCCCGGATCGCGCGCGCGGCAGCCCGCAGGGCGAGCGTTCGGGCCTCGCCCGTGCTGGTGGCCAGCAGCCGTGCGGCCAGCCGCGCAGCCGCGGCCATCTCGCCAACCAGCTCGGCCGGGTCGGCTGCGGGTACGGTTTCGAGATCTGGCTGCGACAGCGCCGTCATGGTCCTGTTCCTTATCGCCGATGACCGGGCCGTCTCAAGCCCGGGCGCCTGCGCCCGGCTTCAGTGCAGCTTCGCAGGCAGGGCCGCGATGGCCTCGTCGATCAGACGCGTGGCTTCCGCGCCGCTGGCCTGTTCGGCTACCACCGCACGGGTGGCCTGCATCGCGATGTCGGCCGCCTGCCGGCGTACCTCCAGCACCGCCTCGGCCTCGAGCCGCTCGATCCGCTCCAGCGCCTGAGCGTGGCGGCGGGCAATGGCCTCGTCGAGTTCCTTTTCGGCGCGCGCCCGCATCCGCTCGGTCTCCTCGCGGGCATGGGCGATGATGGCCTCGGCCTCCTTCAGGGCGTCGCGATGATGGCGCTGGTTCTGGGCCAGAAGCTGCTGGGCTTCCT
>CAZPBH010000401.1:0-929 GCA_964584645.1 uncultured Rhodospirillales bacterium
GGGAGGTGAGCATGCCGTTGATCGCGGCCTCGATCAGCTCCTGATCGCCGACCTCGGTCACGTAGTCGGTGCGCACCCGTTCGAACACATCGCCGAAGAGATTGAGCTGACGATAGGTTTCCGAGGCGTTGGTCTCGGCGGCCAGATCCTGGCCGAAGCTCATGCCGGCGGTCACGGCGACCACCGCGGTAAAGGCCATCACGATACGACGGGCGAGCTGTCCAGGGCCGCGATGGGGCCGGGATGCGGGTGCTTCGGTCATTCCACTTCCTTCAGATCGGTGATGACAGCCGCCGGGTTGATGGGTCGTCCCGCGCGGCGCACCTCCAGGTAAAGTTCGGGTCGCGGGGCCGACCCCATGAGGGCAACCGGTTCACCCCGCCTGACCTGCTGGCCCAGTTCGACTTCTATGCGGTCAACGCCGGCCAGCACGGAATGATATCCCCCGTCATGCTCCAGGATCAAGATTCGTCCGTAGTTCTGGAACGGGCCGGCAAAGCGCACGACGCCATTTTCCGGCGCCGTGACCAGCGCGCCTGGCCCTGTGAGGAGGCGTACCCCCCGCTCCGGCTCGCCGGCGGCCCCCGCCTCGCCATAGCGGCGCATCAGGGTGCCGACGGCCGGGAGCATCATGCCGCTGCCCGAAGCCCGGGGCAGGGTGGAGGGCGCCGGCATGCGCGCGGCCTCGCGCTGCGGGGCGCGCATCGGGGGCGTCGGCGGGGTCGGGATGCGACGCAGCTCGGTAACCAGGGCCTCAAGCTCGGCCGCCTCCCCGGCGCGCAGGGCGATCTCCTGGGTCAGTTCGGCGAATTCATCGCGGGTGGCGCTGTAGAGCGCCCTTCGGGCTTCCAGCATCCGGTCGAGCTCTGTCCGCTCGATGGCGAGGGCGGCCAGCACCTCCTCCGTCGCGTCGAGGGCAGCGCGGGTCT
>CAZPBH010000401.1:939-2321 GCA_964584645.1 uncultured Rhodospirillales bacterium
CGGGTCTCTTCGCCCAGTCTGGTCTGGCGCGCGACGATCTCTTGCAAGGCCATGAACTCTGCCTGAAGCGCCGGAAGGGCGGCTTCAAGGGCCGTCATGGCGCGGGCTGTCCGGATCGGCGGTTCGGCGCCCAGCAACAGGCTGTCGGCCGGTTGGGCGGCCAGCCTGACGAGAACAGCGGCAAGGGCGGCCCGTCGTTCATCGGTTGCCCTCACGGATGCGCGGGCTGCGTCAAGCTCCGGCTCCAGCCGTGCCAGCTGATCGCGCAAGCCCGCCAGCCGGGTCTCACGTTCCCGGATCGCCTCGGCATGATCCGCAAGCCCCGCCTGCAGATCGTCCACCTCCTGGGCCAGCGCGGTGCGATGCGACTCCAGCCGGGCACGCGCCTGGGCGAGGTCGGCCCGCTCCTGCTGGAGGGCCTGCAATCGCTGCTCGGCCGCGCTCAGGGAGGGCTGTTCGCCGGCAGGGGCAAGTCCCGACGCGGCCACCAGATGCAGAACGAGGAGACCGGCGAAGGCCCTCATGCGACCGTGCCCCGATGATAGGGGTGGTTGGTCATCAGCGTGTGTGCGCGATAGAGCTGTTCGGCCAGCATCGCGCGAACAAGCTGATGCGGCCAGGTCAGCCGGCCAAGGCTCACAAGGGTACCGGCGCGGGTCCGCACGCTCGGATCCAGGCCGTCAGCGCCGCCGATCAAGAAGCTGACACGCTGGCCCGCTTCCGCCCAGTTTCCCAGTTGCCGGGCAAAGCCTTGGGTCGTCCAGCCTTCGCCGCTTTCATCGAGCACCACCACGACATCACGCGCAGCCAGCCCCTCCAGCAACAGCCCGGCCTCGGCCCGCAGGCGCGCAGCACCGCTGGTCCCGCGCGGCGCGTTCCGGATCGTCAGTTCCGGTCGGGGTCGAAGGCGCGCGACATAGCGCTCGTAAAGCTGATATTCGGGGTCTTGCGACCGCCAGGATCCGATCGCCACGATCCGGATGGACGGCATGATGGCCATGCGGGCCTCCCGGCACAGTAGCGTGGAGAACGGATCAGGCGCTGGCGAGGGGGGCGCGGCCGCGTTCTTCGGCGCGGAAGCCCTCGTCGAGGCTCCACATCTTTTCCAGCTCGTAGAAGGCGCGGACTTCCGGCCGGAAGAGATGGACGATGGCGTCGCCGAGGTCGATCAGCACCCAGTCGCCGCGACCCATGCCCTCGACCCGGACGTGCTGAATACCGGCCGCCTTGGCCTGTTCGACGATGCGCTCGGCGGCTGCGATGACCTGCCGGCTCGACTCGCCCGAGGCGACGAGCATGAAATCCGCGATGGCGCTTTTGCCCTCAAGATCGATGAGGGCGATGTCCTGAAGCTTCGTTTCGTCGATCCAGCCCGTAAGGGC
>CAZPBH010000402.1:0-2313 GCA_964584645.1 uncultured Rhodospirillales bacterium
CGGCAGATAGGCGGCAGCGTCGGCATGCGGATCGGGCAGCGGATCGTTCAGGCTGGCGCGCCCGGGGCGCATCAACCCCCCCGCCATGAGCACGGGCAGGGCGGCCAGACCGGCCAGCAGATGACGACGCGCACGCAGCAGATCAGCCTCCCTCGGGCATGAACGGACCAAATCGAGATCGGACCCCGGCTTCAGCCCTTCAAGATACCGGGCATGTGGCGGGAACGCGGGCAGCCGGCACCTGTTGATCGGGTGATGTTGCCCGACAACGACCAAGAGGAGGGACAGAAATCATGATCGACCCACGCCAACAGGATGTCGTCCGTACCGCCCGCACCGCGCTCCACGGCCTTCTGACCGGCTCCGCGCTCGCCCTCGGTGGCATGCTGGTGATGCCGATGGCTGCGGAGGCGCAGGTAAACTATCGCGCCTATGACGTGAACGAGAATACCTATCTCGATGCCGATGAATACGTTACCTACAGCTATGACCTGATCGACTATGACAATGACGGCATCATCGAAGCGACCGAGTGGGATTACTATACCGATGTCTGGTATGAGCCCTACGACTTCGACTATGATGTCGGTTACGATTTCGATCATTACGACACGGATGGCGACGGGTTCATCGAAGTCACCGAATACGAGAACGCCTGGGATGAGGAAATCTACCGCGCCTGGGATAGTGACAATGACGGCATCGTCGAGATGACCGAATACAATGATGTCATCGGCGCCTATGAGCCTTATGACACCGACCGCCTCTATGACTGGTGAACCCCGGCTGATGGGCTAAGGTCGCATGATCAGGGCTCGTCAGGCCTTCCGCGGCTGATCGCTTGCCCTCACAGCAGGGTCGCGGGGCGAGCCGGCTCGATCAGCCCGGCATCGTCCTGATCGACCCTGCCCACACGAGGGTCGACCTCATGAAAGGCGATCCGCTCGGATGCGGCAGGGCGCAACAGCGCTTCAAGGTCGGCGCGGCCTGCCTGAGGCTCCTCCCAGATCGGCCAGGCTTCGGCCGGCAGGATAACCGGCGTTCGCGGATGAATCTCGGCAAGCGGACCCGCAGCGGCGCAGGTGATGATGGTGACGCTCAGCACCGTGCCCTCAGGCCCTTCGGATTCGGCCCAGAGCCCCGCGAAGACGAAGAGCGGGCCATCTTTCGGGTGGATCCAGAAGGGGCGTTTCGTGCGCCCTTCCTTCTGCCATTCATAGAAGCCGCTGGCCGGGATCAGGCAGCGGCGGTGGCGAAAGCTGTCCCGAAAGGTCGGTTTTTCCGCCAGCGTTTCGGCGCGCGCGTTGAAGCTCGGATATTTCATCGGCGCGCCTTTCGCCCAGGGCGGGATCAGGCCCCAGCGCATCGGCTGGTTCTGCCGGCCCCCGGGAGCGGTCAGCGCCACGTCGATCGGGAGGCTTGGCGGGATGTTCCAGCGCGGCGGGGCGTTGGCGCCGGGCTGGGCGGCGTCGATCAACGCCAGGCCTTCGCGATATTCGGCCCATCTATAGGCCTGTGCAAAGCGTCCACACATCCGGCTCTCTCTCGCATCTCCGGCCGGCCTCTGGCAAGCAGCGCGGGCTTGATGCCAGGCGGGCCCTGACCTAACGTGGAACCGGGAGCCCTGGGGAATTCCGGGGGCTCAAGGGGGGATCGGCATGGCGCCGCAACAGGGACCGCACGCGGCATGGGCGGAGGAGGAAAAGGCCTTCGCCCGCGAGCTTGGCCGCAAGGTGCATGTGCTCGGCACCGGACCGGCCGAGCATCTGATGGACGATCATGAAGCCGGGTGGTCGGCCTTTCAGATCGATGCCGGGCGTCAGGGCATGCGGGTCTTTCACCTCGATCGCGCCGGCCATGTCTGCTATCGGACCCGGGATGCGGATGGCCAGCCGGTCACCTACCGGACCGGCTCCGACGGGGTGCTGGAAACGCTGCGGGCCGGCCGCGATGGCGAGACCGTCACCGATCGGGAGACGCCGCCTGCGGGTTGGCAGGGCCGCGTTGGCACCCATGATCGCCCGGGGCGCCGCATCGATCCCAACGATCCCATCGACATCTACATGACTCACCTGAAAGTGCCGCCCAATTCGGTGCGCTACTGGCAGGTCCGGCGCGGGATGATGGCGCAGGAAGACGCCACCCTGCACGGCGCCGACCAGCCCGAGCCCAAAGGCTTCGACCGCGCCACAACCCGCTTCATCAGGGACTTCGGACGTCGGTTCCGCTATCAGACACTGCACCGAAGCAAGCCTGAGCTGAGCTGGCTCGGCCGGAAGTTCTACGGGGTCGGCAATCTGATCCGGGGCAACG
>CAZPBH010000403.1:0-2301 GCA_964584645.1 uncultured Rhodospirillales bacterium
GCCATTCGGGGTTCAGGTCGAGATCGGTCGAGGCATAGAAGATGTCGCTCGCCACCCAGGGGTCATCGGGGGCGCCGGGGATATCGTCGGTGATCCTGAACAGATAGCTGGGCGGCAGATCCTCAGCACTGCCGAGCAGGGTCAGCGAGGCGATGTCGCGCCGGTCGGCGAGGTCTTCCAGCGCGGCGATCAGCCGGCGCGCGCCCTCGCCATCATGGCGCAGCCCGGCCTCGGCCCCGGCTGCGCGATCGGACCAGCCCGGAAAGGGAATGGCCCGCGCGACAGGCGCATATTGGCCGCGCAGCCGCCCGTAATCGAGCACGAGGCTGTCCACCCCTTCCGCACGGCGCAGAAGGCCGGCCAGACCCTCGGCCGCGCCCTGCAGGCCGGGCGCATGGACGATCACCGCGAGCCTGTCGCGCACCGGAAGCGCGCCGGCGTCACCATCATCGCCCCCGAAAGTGCTTCCCCCCAGCAAGGTGCCGCCACCGCACGCGCCCAGCAATGGCGCGATCAGGCCCAGCGCCAGACGCAGCCCCAAAGGCACCCTGAGAGCCAGCCTCAGCGTGTTGAGCGAACGCGCGAGCCCGGCTGCGTAGCGAATCATTGCTCGTGGCATGGTGAGCGTCTTTTAACGGCCCATGCAGGTCGGCTCCAAGGACGGATTGGCGTTTTCGGCCATATTTCGTGCTATCCCTGCCATTGACGGCTCAAGATATGGAGAAGATGGATGAGCGAGCTGGTGATCCACGGCATCAGGACCTGCGCGACCTGCCGCAAGGCACTGGCCTGGGCGGAGGCAACAGGACTCGGCGCGCGGCTGCATGACTATCGCAAGGACGGGCTGGATGAGGATCTCCTGTCACGGCTGGTCACCGCGTTCGGGGCCGAGGCGCTGCTGAACCGCAAGGGCACGACCTGGCGCCAGATGGAGGAGGGCGAACGAGCCCGGGCCGAGGCCGATCCGGGGGCGGCGATGCTGGCCAGGCCCACCCTGATCAAGCGGCCAGCCATGGCCCTGGATGGCCGGTTCGTGGCGCTGGGCTTCGATGACGCGGCACGGGCCGAGGTGCTGGCGGCGCGCGGAACCGCCTGAGAACGAGAAAATCCCCGCCGGGCGAACCCGGCGGGGAGAGGGGGGGAAGTCAAGAGGCAAGGAGTAAGGAAAAAGGGAGCAGGCAGAAGCCTAGCTCACGACCTGCCAGGTGCCGTCGGCGTTCTGGCAGGCGGTGCCGACGGCCGTCTCGCGGCGTCCGTCGACGATGATCTCATGGCGGTATTCGCGGCAGTAGCGACCGCCTTCGGCATAGCCGTCGCGCACGGGTGTGACCGTGCCGCGATTGCCGCTATCCGGGTTGTTCCAGCTGATCGTGTCGCCGATCGGTGCGGTGTAGGCCGCCTGCTGGGCACGGCCCAGCTGCTGGCGGTCGGCCGCATCCAGTTCGGCGCCGATCTGCCCGCCGAGCAGGGCGCCAAGGATGGCGCCGCCGGCGATGGCGTAGCTCTTGCCCGAGCCCTCGCCCATCTGGCTACCGAGCAGGGCGCCGAGCCCGGCGCCGGCAACGGTGCCGAGCTGCTGCTTCTGGCCGGCATTCTGGGAACAGGCGGTGACCATGAAGGCCAGGGCCAGAACGGGGAGAAGGGAGCGAAGGGTGAGGCGTTTTGTCATTCTGGGTCGCGCGCTTTCGTGAACGATCCGATCCGAAATCAGGGGCGGCTGGGCCATGGGTCCTCTCTTGTCTGCCGGTTGGCCGGGCTTAGGTCGCTGGTGTGATGGAGACGACCGCCGCCTTGCATAACCGGCAGGCGATGGATCCGGTTCCATGCCGCCGACAATATCTAAACTACAGATCAATTGCGGCTGCATCGTGTCCGGTTCGTGGAAGGGTTGGGTCGATTGCCGGGGTTGAACTCCGGGGTTGATTGAAGGAAGAGGTGATGATCGCACAGCAGGATGCTCCGGCGCCCGGCCTGCCTGATACGCTGGAACAGGCCGATCCCTGCGCGCTGTTTCGCAGCTGGTACGCGGCGGCCGAGGCAGTGGAGCCCTCTGACCCTGAGGCGATGACGCTGGCGACCGCCGATGCCAAGGGCCGCCCGGCCGCCCGCACGGTGCTGATGAAGGCGTTCGAGGCCGATGGCGCGGTCGTCTTCTATACCAATCAGGACAGCCGCAAGGGCGCGGAGCTGGCGGCCAACCCGCTGGCCGCACTTCTGTTCTGGTGGAAGAGCCTGCGCCGGCAGGTGCGGATCGAGGGCACGGTTACCCCGGTCAGCCCGGCCGAAGCGGATGCCTATTTC
>CAZPBH010000404.1:0-2267 GCA_964584645.1 uncultured Rhodospirillales bacterium
GCGGGATGATCGGGAAGGCGAACAGCAGCGCGACCCGCACCGCATCGGCACCGAGAAAGGAGAGCACCCCGCCCAAGCTTTCCCAGATCGAGACTTCCTGCCCCTGCGCGCGAGCCATCTGGTTGATCACGTAGACATTCATGCCGACCGGCGGCGTGATCAGCCCGATCTCGACCACCGTCAGGGCCAGGATGCCGAACCAGATCGCGGTCGCGGTCGGGTCCATCCCGAAATCGAGCGCCATGACGATGGGAAAGAAGATCGGGACCGTGAGCAGGATCATCGACAGCGAGTCCATCACGCATCCCATCGCCAGGTACAACAGCAAGATCCCTGCGAGGACGAGCCAGGGTGCGAGCCCGGCCTCAGCGATCATGTTGGCCGTCAGCTGCGGCATCTGGGTCAGCGCGAGAAAGCTGTTGTACAGGACGGCGCCCAGCACGATCAGAAAGATCATCGCCGTCGCCGTCGCCGTCTCGCGCAGGCAGGCAAGCAGCCCCGCACGCCGCAAGCCGCCCTGCACGACAGCCAGCACGCCCGTCGCCGCCGCGCCCACCGCTGCCCCCTCGGTGGGTGTGAACCAGCCCCCATAGATCCCGCCCAGCACCAGGGCGAAGATCGCCATTACCGGCCAGACCGGCAGCAGGGCCCGGAACCGCGCACGCCAGGGCAGGCGTTCGCCGCCGGGGCCTTCATGCGGCTTGATCCGGACATAGAGCCCGACCGCGATGACATAGAGCACCACCGCCAGCAATCCGGGCACGAAGGCGGCCAGAAACATCTTCCCGATATCCTGTTCGGTCAGCAGGGCATAGATCACCAGCACGACCGAGGGCGGGATCAGGATACCGAGCGTGCCGCCGGCCGCCAGGGCCCCGGTAGCCAGCCCGCCCGAATAGCCGAAGCGGCGCATCTCGGGCATCGCGACCGAGCCCATCGTCGCCGCCGTGGCCAGCGAGGACCCACAGATTGCCCCGAAACCGGCACAGCCGCCAATCGCCGCCATCGCCATGCCGCCGCGCTTGTGCCCGACAAAGGCATTGGCCGCCTGAAACAGTGCCTGGCTGAGCCCGGCCTGGGTCGCGAACTGGCCCATCAGCAGGAACAGCGGCACGACCGAGAGCTCATAGGCCGAGAACTCGTACCACGCCGCCCCCTTCAGATAGCCCGCCAGACTGTCCCAGGAGAGCACGGTGACATAGCCGATCCCGCCCACCAGCAGCATCGCGACACCGATCGGCAGGCGGAGCGCAATCAGCCCCAGCAGCACGGCGAAGGAGCCGAGCCCGATAAGGTAATCGCCGTCCATCATGCCCGCGCGTCAGCCGAGGTCAGACCGCGCCAGCCGTCGCGCCAGGCCGTGTAGAGGCATATCAGCGTCAGCAACGCCAGACACAGCGTGCCGAAGGCGAACCCGATCCAGACCGGAATGCCGAGCCGCATGGTGGTGATCCCGAATTCAAATTCGTCCCACGCGCCCACGGCCGTGCGCCAGGTCAGCAGGGCGGCGATAAGGGCGAAGACCAGATCGGCAACCAGATCGAGGGCAGCCTTCGCCCGCGGCCCCAGACCGCCGGTGATAAGCTCCACCACGATATTGCCGCGCATGAACTGCGTCCAGGGCAGGAAGGCAAAGACAGCACAGGCGATACCGATCTCGACCAGCTCGTAATCGCCCGGCAGCGGCGCATCGAACAGCGCCCGCCCGAGAATGCTGATCACCGTGGTGGTCATCACCAGCAGCAGGCTGAACCCGCCTGCCGTCGCCAGCCAGACGCAGGGCGCGTGGAGCAGACGCCCCAGCGGTGCCTCCGCACCCGGCGGCAAGGCTTCGGCCCGGCTCTGCGCCGTCGTCGTGCGCCCCTCATGGGCAATCGGGGCGGGGCTCAATTGCCGGCGGCCTCCTCGCGCGCCGTGCCGCCCTCCCAGCTAGCGCGTTCCTCAGCCGTCTCGGCGCGGTAGCGGTCGATCAGCGCGCGCGCCTCGGCCAGCAGGGCCTCGCCATCAACACCGCGACGGCTGACCGAGCTGATCCAGCCCTCGGTGACAGGCAGGGTGGCCTCGACCCAGCGGTCCCGTTCCTCGCCCTCGATGATGTGGACGACATGGCCGTTGGCGAGGGCTTCGGCGCGCACCTCGGCCCCGCGCTCCTCCCAGATCTTCGCGACCCGGCGGACCATGTTGCGGCGGGTGTGGGTGTCGATGACCTCCTTGAGGTCGGACGGCAGACGTTCATAGCTGCGCTTGTTCATCACCAGCATCAGCAC
>CAZPBH010000405.1:0-2259 GCA_964584645.1 uncultured Rhodospirillales bacterium
GCATCGTCGGCGCCGGCAATCAGGGCCCGCCGCAGGTGACCGAGGGGATCCTGATCGTCCAGCTCAAGCCCTGGGATCAGCGCTCGATGAGCCAGCAGGCCCTGCTCTCCGAGGTCGAGGGCCGTATCGCCGCCATCACCGAAGGTCAGGCCGTGCCCGTGAGCCCGAGCGGGCTGGTGCCCGAAGGGTTCGGCAAGCCGATCCGCTTCGTCATCACCGGACCCACCTATGAGGAGGCCTATCGCTGGGCGCAGCTGGCCATGGCCCGGGCGGCGGAGAGCGGTGACATCCTCGGGCTGCAGCTGGGGTTCAACCGTGCCGAGCCGCAGCAGCAGCTGACCATCGATCGCGGGCTGGCGGCCGAACTCGGCCTCGATGCCGACGAGATCGGTCAGGCCCTGCGCATCTTTCTGGGCGGCGAGGACATCACGGAATTCTACGAACGTGGCGAGACCTATCAGGTCATCGTGCGCGGCCTGCCGGATCAGCGTGCCCAGCCCGCAGATGCCCTGATGGTTCATCTGCGCACCGATGGCGGGGAGCTGGTGCCCCTGGCTGCCATTGCGCGCACCGAGACGGTCGGGGCCGCGCCCGAATATCGCCGGGTGGATCGCCGGCCAGCGATGGAAATCTCGGGCATCCCGGCCCCCGGGGGCACGATAGCCGGGCCGCTCAACCGGCTGACCGCCTTCGTGGAAGAGGAGTTGCCCAGCGCTGCCGGGGTTGCCTATCTCGGCCTGTCGAAGGAATTCATGCGCTCTTCGGGCGCGCAGCTGGCGCTGATCTTCACCCTGGCGGGCGTGTTCATCTATCTGGCGCTCGCCACGCTGTTCCAGAGCTTCGTGACGCCCTTTGCCGTCCTGTTCGCGGTGCCGCTGGCGCTGGGCGGCGGCTTGCTGGCGCTGTGGATCACCGGCCAGAGCCTGAACGTGTTCAGCCAGGTCGGGCTGCTGTTGCTGATCGGGCTTGTGGCCAAGAACGCGATCCTCGTCGTCGTCTTCGCCGATGACCGGCGGCGCGAAGGTGTCAGCGTGCCCGAGGCAGCCGTGGAGGGCGCGCGCGAGCGTTTCCGCCCGATCCTGATGACCTCGATCGCCACCTTCTTCGGCGCGGTGCCGCTCGTGCTGTCGGTCGGGCCGGGGGCGGAATCGCGCTTCGTGATCGGCATCACGATCCTGGGCGGGATCCTTGTCGCCACGGCCGTGACGCTGCTGATCGTGCCGGGCCTCTACCGGCTGCTGGCGCCGCTGGCCTGGGTGCCGGGCGCCCGCGACCGCGCCATCAGGGAGCAGGAACAGGAACTGGAAGAGCGTGGTGGGGCGGCCGCCTAGAGCAGATTCCGGTCAGATGGAATCATCTGATCGGAAGATTTGTCCAGTTTGGTCATAAGTTTAGAGCGGATTCACCCGCTCAGGCCGAACGCGCCAGGCTCTGGTAGTTTTCCTCGAACCTGACCGGCTGGCCGATCGGCTGGCCCAGCAATTCGTCATCACGCATCACGACGCGACCGCGGATGATGGTGGCCCGCGGCCAGCCGCGTGCGGTCATGCCGGCAAAGGGCGTCCAGCCGACCCGGCTCCTGACCCAGCTGTCCTCGATCACCCGTTCGGCCTTCAGGTCGACGAGCGTGATGTCGGCATCATAGCCCACCGCGAGCCTGCCCTTGCCGGCGATCCCGAAGATGCGCTGCGGGCCGGCGCTCGTCAGGTCGACGAAGCGGGCGAGGCTGAGCCGGCCTTCCATCACATGGGTCAGCATCACCGGCACCAGCGTCTGCACCCCCGGCATGCCGCTGGGGCTTTCCGGATAGGGCTTTTCCTTTTCGCTCAGCGTGTGCGGGGCATGGTCGGAGCCGATCACGTCGACGATCCCTTCGCGCACCGCCTTCCATAGAGCCTCGCGATGCCGTTCCTCGCGGATCGGCGGGTTCATCTGGGCGCGGGATCCCAGCCGGTCATAGGCGTCCGGTGCGGCCAGGGTCAGGTGCTGCGGCGTCACCTCCATGGTCACGAGGTCCTTCACCGCCGCAAGCAGCGGGACCTCTTCCGCCGTCGTCACGTGCAGGATGTGAATGCGCCGCTTCGTCTTGGCCGACAGCGCCAGCGCCCGCTTCGTCGCCTTGACCGCGCTTTCGACATCGCGGATTTCCGGATGCAGGCTGACCGGGCCGCCGCCATCGGCCATGGATTTGCGCTCCCGCAGGCGGGGCTCATCCTCGGCATGGATGGCGATCCGGCGGGTGCCGTTCAGCATGATCGC
>CAZPBH010000406.1:0-2255 GCA_964584645.1 uncultured Rhodospirillales bacterium
GCCGGTTCGGGCGGGCGGAGATCGCGCGGCAGGGCGCTGTCCCGCGAGGGCGGGTCGAGATCCTCATAAAGGCTCTGGGCCTCACTGGCCGGGCCACGCCGGGCGCCGAGGGCGGCGATCTTCACCACCCGGATATGCGGCCCCTGCGGAAATGTCAGCACCATGCCGGGGCGCACCTCGAAATGCGCCTTGCGGGTCGGCTGACCATCGATGCGCACCCGGCCCTCCCCGCAGAGCTTTGAAGCCAGGCTGCGCGTCTTGAAGAAACGCGCCTGCCACAGCCACTTGTCCAGCCGCAGGGTGCCCGGCACCTCGCTCATCGGGCCTTTCTCATGTCTTGTCGGACTTGTCCTTCTCGAACAGGTTGGCGAGTACCGCGAAGGGCGAGTTTGGGTCCGGCTGGCTGAGCTGGCGGGTCTGGCCCGGCAGGGCAGGGGCCCGTTTCTCGCGCCGCCCGGGAGGAGAATCGCGCCGTGGCCTGTCCTTGCGCGGCGGACGTTCGGCGCGCGGCCCGTCGTCCTTGCCCGAGCTGTCAGGCTTGCGCCGACGCGGCGGGCGGGCTTGCCGGGCCTCGCCGTCCCCGGTTTCGCGCTCGGTCTCTCGCGTCGGCCGGCGTCGGCGTTTCTGTGGCCGGCGGATCAGCCGGTAGGCAAAGCGGGGCTCGGGCGTGGCCGGTTCCGGGCTTGTCGCCTCTGGCGCGGGTTCTGGCGCGGGTTCAGGATCGGTCTCTGCCTGGATCTCCGTCTGAGCTTCTGCCTCGGTTTCCGTCGGGGCCTCGTCCGCCACCGAGGGCGCGGGCGTGGGTTCGGCGCTCGCCTCGCCTTCCTCACGTGCAGGAGCGGCCTCGGGCGGTGGCGGCGATGCCGCTGGTGGCTCCGGGGCGGGCTCGGGTGGCAGTTCCACCTTCTCGAAGCCCAGATCGGCCATGATGCCGTCCAGCTCCTCCCAGCCGACCCCGATCAGATTGGCCAGCGCCGGCTCGCGCGGGAAGATGCCGTTCTTTCCCTGATCGTAGAGGCGCGTGATCATGCGGTCGAGCAGGTCGACCCGGATCAGCCGCCCTCCGGCGCGCGGATAGCCGATGGCGAGGTCCCAGCCATGCGGCAGGGGCGCCTCGATCCGAATGGAGGATCGCCCGGGCGGCGGCAGGGCGGGGGCGCTCTCGCTGCCCGCATGGTTGAGCGCGAACAGCAGCGCGCGCAACGCCACCGCCTTGGGCTTGGTCAGCTCGCGCAGATAGACATGCCGGGGGCCGAGCCGCACGCCCAGCGACCAGAGCGCCTGCCGGCTCTCCCGGCTCAGCTCGCCGATCAGGTCGCTGGCCTGCCCGCGCTCCATCGTACCGAGCGCCTCGACCAGCCGGAAGGCGATGCCGCGCGCCGGCCCGTCCAGTCTTTCGGGCTCCCGGCAGGCCGCATCGAGGCTGTAGAGCGGCGCCAGCGCCTCTTCCAGGGCCGTGCGGGCGAAGCGGCCGAGCCGCTCGCGCACCGCATCGCGCTCGCCCGGCTCCAGCATCATGTCGCCTTCGATGCGCACCTGCGGGGCGAGGGCTGTGTCGCCGCGCACCAGCCGGCCGAGATCCATGGCCCGCCAGGCGATACGACCATCCTCGTGCAGGGTGAACAGCTTGTCCGGATCGCGCTGGATACGCCCGACCCTGAGCCCGATCTCGCTCTGCAGCGCGCGGCGGGCGGCCGAGAGCAGTGCTCGCTTGTCCTCGCCCGTCACGGCCTCGTCGGTCTGGAAGGTGAAGCCCGAGAGGTGGCCGACCTGATGGCCCTCCACGATCACCGCTCCGCTCGGCTGCACGCCCGCCAGCAGGTCCTGCCCGCTCTTCAGCGAGCGCACCAGCAGGGCCGAGCGCCGGTCGACGAACCGGCTGGTCAGCTGTTCGTGCAGCGCGTCCGACAGCTGGTCCTCGATCGCCCGGGTGCGCTCCTGCCAGCCCGCAGCATCGGCCAGCCAGGCCGGGCGATGGGCGACATAGGTCCAGGTGCGGATATGGGCGAGCCGGGTCATCAGGAGGTCGATGTCCATGCCCGGCACCGGCTCCAGCTTCTTCAGCTGGCCGGCGACCCAGTCCTCCGGCAGGCGCGTGTCATCCACCAGATGGCCGAAGATCTGCGCGGCGAGGCGGATATGGTGGTCGGATAGCGTCTTGCGGAAATCGGGGATGCGGCAGACCTCCCACAGAAGCTCGACCCGCTCGCGCCCCTGCGCCCGGTTCAGCACCTCCTCGTCGCGCACCAGCGCGG
>CAZPBH010000407.1:0-2246 GCA_964584645.1 uncultured Rhodospirillales bacterium
ACGGTCATGGGGCTCAGTCCCCGCATGCGCGCGGGCCTCATCGTTCAGGACTTTGTGCGTCAGGCGGTGCGTGACCGCTCCATCGTGCTGTTCAGCGCGGATTCAAAGCGTACGTTCATCGATCTGCGGGATTGCGTGGACGGTTATCTCTTCACCCTCGATCATGCCGAGGCCATGCGGGGACAGATCTTCAACATGGGTGACGAGCGGCTCAACTTCTCGAAGCGGGAAATCGCCGAGGCCATCGCGGCCCGCACGCCGTGCAGCCTGTTCGACAGCCCGAATTCCGATGCCGATGTGCGCTCCTTCAATGTCTCCTTCGACAAGGTGAAGGCGCTGGGCTATCGCTGCCGGGTCGAGCTCGAAGAAACCATCGACACGCTGATCAAGCTCTACCGGTTCTATGACCCCCACAGCTTCATCAAGGCCTTGTGATGACGGCACGCGACATCGTTCATGAGGGTCTCGTCCTCGCCCGGCATCTGGCGGCGGATGCCTGGCCGGAGGCGCTCGCCTTCCATTCCGCCGATGCGGATTTCCTGCAGGTCGGCACATGGAGCTACAAGGCCGGGCGCCAGCTTGCGGCCCACAGGCACAACCCCGTGCCGCGCGAGGTCGGCCACACACAGGAGCTGGTCTTCGTGCGTCGCGGGCGTCTGGCGGCAACCATCTACGCCCTCGACGACACGCCCGTCGAGCGGATCGAGCTTCGCGCCGGTGACGTGCTGGTTCTGCTGCATGGCGGCCATGGCTACGAGATCCTCGAGGATGACACGCAGGTGCTCGAGGTCAAGAACGGCCCCTATGTCGGCGCGGAGACCGACCGCACCCGGCTGGGCGAAGAGAGGAAGGAAGAAGTCCCTTGATCCCGCAGATGGAACCCTGGCTGGGCGCAGAGGAACGCGCCGCTGTCGATGCCTATCTTGCCGGCGGGGGATGGATCACGGAGTTCAGGGAAACGCGCGCCTTCGAGGAAGAGGTTGCAGCCTTCATCGGCGTCCGCCACGCCATCGCGGTGACAAGCGGCACCACCGCCCTGACGCTGGCGGGGCTGTGCCTCGATCTTGGTCCGGGGGACGAGGTGATCGTGCCCGACTACACGATGATCGCTACCGCGAATGCCTTTAGGTTGATCGGCGCCGAGCCCGTCTTCGTCGATATCGAACCCGCGACGCTCTCACTCGATCTCGACCGCGCGGAGGCGGCGATAACCGGCCGGACCAGGGCAATCTGCCTGGTGAACATCAACGGTCGGGCGCCATCGGCAGGCATCGATGCCTTCCGCGCCCTTGCCGACCGGCATGGCCTCGCCCTGATCGAGGATGCCGCGCAGGCTCTGGGCGCGACATTCGCCGATGGTCGGCACATGGGCACGGTCGGCGATCTCGGCTGCCTCTCCTTTTCGTCCCAGAAGATCGTGACGACCGGGCAGGGCGGCATGGTGATCACGAATGACGATGCCCACGCGACCAGGCTGCGGCGGCTGAAGGATTTCGGGCGTGAACGCGGCGGTATCGACCGGCATGACAGCATCGGCTTCAATGCCAAGTTCACCGACCTTCAGGCCTGCGTGGGGCGCGCCCAGCTGGCCAAGCTGCCGGAACGGGTTGTGCGCAAGCGGGCCATGCACGCGCGCTATCGTGAAGGCCTCGGGGCCGTGCATGAGGTGCAGACCCTGCCGCTCGACCCGGCTTTCGAGACGCCGTGGTTCATCGAGATCCTCTGTGAGGATCGCGATGGGCTCCAGGAAGCCCTGAAGGCGGCCGGCATCGGCTCACGGCCGATGTACCCGCCGCTGCACAGCCAGCCTTGCTATGGGCGTGCGGGCGACTATCCCGTTGCCACGAGGATCGGCAGCACGGGGCTCTGGCTGCCCTCGAGCGCGCAGCTGGAGGATGATGCGATCGACAGCGTCTGCAGGGCGATCGCCCGCCATTACGGGCGCGCCTGAGGCGCGGGCCGTCAGGCGGGCCAGATGCTGCACTTTGCCATCGAGCGTCGGCGGGCCCTGAGATGGCTGGCCCGGCAGGCGCTGACCCATCTGCCGGGCCTCCCCTATGCCATGCTGGCCCCCAGCTACGGACCGGTCGAGCGCGTCATGTTCGACCCGCCCTTTGAGGAGCAGGCCCGGCTGATTGACCAGTATCATCGGGCGCTCTGGTATCTGCTGCCGCTCGCCGATCATGTCGGCGAGATCGTGATGCCGATCCGCCCCGGGCTGGCGGCGCCCCGGGATGACACGCCAC
>CAZPBH010000408.1:0-2241 GCA_964584645.1 uncultured Rhodospirillales bacterium
CGATGAAGTCGATGTACGACGCGCGCTGTGCGTGGGTGTTGCGCCCTTCGAGCAGCTCTTCGCCGATGTTCCAGATGACCCCGGGATGATACCCGAAGCGGGCGATCATCTCGCGGTAGTACAGCGTTCGCTCGCGCCCGAGGTCGCCGTCGTTGAGGAGCAGGTCGTTGTCCACCTCCTGGAGCGCAGTGGTGAGCGCCTCAATCTGCTCCACATACGTATCCAGGACGTTCTTGAAGTCGCCACCCAAGGGGCGCTCCGCCTCTTTCATCGACCGCAGTTCCTTGAGGAGCTCCCCGCGAATCGCTTTCGCCTCCGCTGCGGGACTATCGGGTGCGGAATCTCGGGGCGAGGAGTGTTCCAGCGAAAAGCCCGACGCCTCCAGTTGCTCCAACACTTCCGATTCCTCGTCGCGCGTTTTTCGTCGGTGGGCCACAAGCCCCATCCCCATGAATCCGATCGGAATCACCGCCCAGGGAAAGGGCGCTCCCGTAATGATATTGATCGTTGCCAGCAACGCCATCGTCATCCCGTTGCTTGCCAGGTGCCCCCGGTATGCACGCCGAATCTTCCACAACCGCCGGTGGAGCTTCAGCTGGCGCCGCGTGGGGGCGCGCATCGCCTCTACCTGCTCGAGCTCTTGCTCACGCGTTTTCACCGCAGCGCGGTGGGATACGTAGCCGATTCCCCATCCCAGAGCGGGAATCAAAAACCACGGGAAGGAGGCGCCGCTCCACGCCCACAGCCCGACGAGCAGGGTGTTTACCCCGATGTAGGCGGCGGTATGCCCCGCCAGCCCCGCCCGTTCGGCCTTCATCTTGCGCTGAAACTCACTCTGATACGCAGCGGCCACTTCAGCATCGGAGCTCCCGGAGTGACGGAGTATCCGCTTCAGACCCCGGCGCACCACCTCTCCCAGCGCCTGAGCCGCATCATCCTCGACGGCCCCGAAAGCGATCTCAACCTGACCGCCAACACCCAGCCGGCGCTGATGGCGGTCTCCATTGCGGCCCTGCGCGTGGTCGAGAGCGAGGGGGCGGGCTCGATCGACCGCTGGGCGCGGCTGGTTGCCGGCCATTCGCTCGGCGAGTACACGGCCCTGACGGCCGCACGTGCGCTGGGCCTGGCGGATGCCGCAAGGCTTCTGCGGCTGCGTGGCGAGGCGATGCAGCGCGCCGTCCCGGTCGGGGAGGGTGCCATGGCCGCCATTCTGGGACTCGGCTTCGATGAGGTGGCAGCCCTCGTGGCGGAGGCGGCCGGCGAGGAAACCCTCGCGATCGCCAATGACAATGCCGATGGCCAGGTGGTCATCAGCGGCCATGCCGACGCGGTCGAACGCGCCGTGAATCTGGCGAAGGAAAAGGGGGCGAAGCGCGCCGTGAAGCTGGCGGTGAGTGCCCCCTTCCATTGTCCCCTGATGGGCCCGGCGGCCGAGGAAATGGCGCGCGCACTTGAAACGACGGCGCTCAATCCGCCTGTGGTCCCGGTTCTGGCCAATATCTCCATCGCCCCTGAACGGGATCCCGACCGGATCCGGGAGCTGCTGGTGGACCAGGTGACGGGGATGGTCCGCTGGCGGGAAACGATGGAACAGATGGCGGCGGACGGCTTCGAGGAAGTCGTGGAGATCGGTGCCGGCAAGGTGCTGAGCGGTCTGGCGCGGCGCGCCGGCGACTGGACCGTTGCGCAGATCGGGACCGCGGCCGATGTGGAGATTTTTCTGAAGCGGGTGAACTGAGATGTTCGATCTGAAGGGACGCAACGCGCTGGTGACGGGCGCCAGCGGTGGCATCGGGCGCGCCATCGCCAGGGCCCTGCACGAAGGCGGTGCGGCGGTCGCGCTGGCCGGAACACGCACCGAGAAGCTTGAGGAACTGGCCCTCGAGCTTGGCCCGCGCACGGCCGTCATCACCGCCGATCTGGGCGAGGCCGAGGCTCCCGGCGCCATGCTGGCGATGATGGAATCGCAGATCGGCCCGCCTGATATCGTCATCAACAATGCCGGCCTGACCCGCGATACCCTCGCCCTGCGCATGAGCGATGCCGACTGGGACAAGGTGCTTGATATCAATCTGAGTGCCGCCTTCCGCCTCGCCCGCGCATCCCTGAAGGGCATGATGAAGCAGCGCTATGGGCGCATTATCGGTATTTCGTCGGTTGTCGGTGTTACGGGCAACGCTGGCCAGGCCAATTACGCCGCCTCCAAAGCCGGCATGATCGGCTTTACCAAGGCGCTGGCTC
>CAZPBH010000409.1:0-1871 GCA_964584645.1 uncultured Rhodospirillales bacterium
GCCAGCCCGACCCGCAGCTTGGCGATCATGTCGGCCTCGCTGGCATAGTCGAGGTTCACCTGCACGGTGCAGGTGCGCAACATCATGTCGAGCCCGAGTGTGCCCTTCTTGGGCATGTAGTCGCGCATGATCTGGTAACGCCCCTTGGGCATCCAGGGGATGTCCTGGCGCCGCGCGGTCGGGTGAAAGCCCAGCCCCAGCATGCCCAGCCCCAGCTCTTCGCACACCGCACGCACCTGACGGAGATGCTCGTGCACCTCGTCGCATGTCTGGTGGATGCTCTTGAGCGGGGCGCCGGAAAGCTCGAGCTGCCCGCCCGGCTCCAGGGTGATGTTGCAGCCCTCATGCGTCAGGCCGATGGTGTTGCCAGCCTCCACGATCGGCTTCCAGCCGAAGCGCGTCAGCGCGTTCAGCAGGGCCCCGATGCCCCCTTCGCCCTCATAGGCAACCGGGCTCAAATCGCTGAGGCGAAAGGGAAATTTCTCGTGTTCGGTGCCGATCCGCCACATCTCCGGCGGTTTTTCTCCGCTGGCGACAAAGGCGACAAGCTGGTCGATATCCTCGACGGGCGTGATGTCGGCGGCGGGAGGACCGGCCATGAGCGCTGGGGACTTCCTTAATCTCGTGCGGCGAAGTTGGGACGGGCGCTGGCATCCGTCCAGTCACCGGCCAGCGCCTGAAAGCAGGACAGGGCTGCAAGGGCAGCCGTATCGGCGCGCAGCACACGCGGCCCCAGCGCCACCGGTACGGTCATCGGCGCCGCGCGCAGCCTCATGTGCTCGTCCGGGCTGAACCCGCCCTCCGGCCCGATGAGCAGGCCGGCCGGCTGGCCTGCCAGATCGGCCAGTGCGGCGGCGATCGGGCGGCTCTCCCCTGCCTCGGCACAGAAGATCAGCGGACGATCCTTCGGCCAGGCCTCAAGCACGGCATCCAGCTTCGCAGGCGGCGCGATTTCCGGCAGGTCGAGGCGCTCGCACTGTTCGGCGGCCTCCAGCGCAATCGTGGCGAACCGGTCGGTGCGCACGGTGTCCGAGCGGGTATGGCGCGTGATGACGGGGATCAGCCGGCTGACCCCCAGCTCGGTCGCCTTCTCGACCACCCAGTCGGTGCGCTGGCGCTTCAGCGGCGCGAAGGCGAGCCACAGATCGCGCGGCGCTTCGGGAGCGCGGCGCTGCGCGCCCACCTTCACCGAGGCCCAGCCCTTGCCGAGCGCATCGATCCCGGCCAGAAACTCGCCATCGCGGGCGTTGAACAGCGCGATCACGGCCCCCCGGTCCAGCCGCAGCACGGTGCGCAGGAAATGCGCGCGCTCCGCTGCGAGGCCGATCACCGCACCCTCGGCGAGCGGTTCCTCGCAGTAAAGGCGCGTGACAGGCCGCGCATGAGCGTCCGGGGTTTGGGTCATCGATCAAAAAAGCGCCGTTTTGCCGGGGCGGAAAAACCGCTATCAGTGAAGGCCGTATGACGAACCTTCCGCAAGACTCCCAGCCGGATAGCTGGATCGGCCGGCTGCCGCAAGCGCTGATCCCCTATGCGGTGCTGATGCGGCTCGACCGGCCGACCGGCTTCTGGCTGCTGCTGCTGCCGGGCTGGTCGGCGATCGCGCTCGCCGACCCGGAACTCGGCCGGATGCTCTGGCTGGCGGTGCTGTTCTTCATCGGCGCCTTCGTGATGCGCACGGCCGGGTGCATCATCAACGACCTGATCGACCGCAGGCTGGATGCCGAGGTGGCGCGCACGGCGAACCGGCCGCTGGCCTCGGGCGCCGTGTCGGTGCCGGCGGCGATGTTCCTGACCGGTGTGCTGATGATCTTCGGGCTGCTGATCCTGCTGGAGCTGCCGGTGATGACCATCGCTCTTGGTGTGCTGGC
>CAZPBH010000409.1:1881-2240 GCA_964584645.1 uncultured Rhodospirillales bacterium
CTGCTGATCTGGATGTACCCGTTCATGAAGCGGCTGACCTGGTGGCCGCAGGCCTTTCTGGGGATCACCTTCGCCTGGTCGGCGCTGATGGGGTGGACCGCCGGCGGCCAGCATCTGGGGGAGCCGGTGGCCTGGCTGTTCCTCGGCACCGTCCTGTGGGTGCTGGGCTATGACACGGTCTACGCCCATCAGGATATCGAGGACGATATGCGCGTCGGCGTGAAATCGACCGCGCGCCTGTTCCGCGACATGCCCAAGCCCTTTGTCGGCACCTGCTTCGCCCTGACCGGGCTGTGCTGGGCGATGGCGATCTGGCGCGGCGATGGCGGCGTGCCGGGCGGGATCGGGCTGGCGGTGGC
>CAZPBH010000410.1:0-2237 GCA_964584645.1 uncultured Rhodospirillales bacterium
CGCCCAGCACCCACACCTCCAGGTCGAAGCGCCGGGCCAGTTCGCGGAACAGCGGCACGCGGTAGGGCGTGAGGTAGTTGTGAAGCAGGACGACGCGGGGCGGGCTCATCGGCTTCGCCGAAAATCCCGATGAGGTCGCCGTCGTGCTGGCGCATGAGATCGCCCACAGCCTGCACCGCGACCCGCTTCGGGCCCTCTACCGGTCGCAATTCCTCGCCATCGCGATCAACGCCCTGACCGGCGGGGCGATGCTGGCCGAAGCCGGCGGGATGTTGAGCGATCTGGCCTATACCCGCAGCCTCGAACGCCGGGCCGATGCGACGGCACAGGCCTTGCTCGTGGGCGCCGGGATCGACCCGCGCGCCATGGATGACCTTTTCGCCAGGCTGGCCGAACGCGAGGGAATGCTGGGCGATCTGCCGGTGTTCCTGCGCAGCCATCCGCGCAGCACCGAGCGCATCGCCACCATCGCGCTGCCGCCGGGCTTTGCACCCCAACCCGCACTTGATGACGAGAGCTGGGCGCGGCTCAAGGGGGCTTGCGGATCAGCACCGAGATAGGTATTAATTCTTTTCATGTTGGAACGACGCCTCGAACCTCCCTTCGACATCCGGAAAGACGCCCTGCAGGGACCAAAGATCTGGCGGATCGCGTCGGCGCCGCCAGTGAACGCGACCCGGTTGCGTCAGGTACAGCGCGAAATCCAGCTTCGCCGTCAGCGGGTGAGCGGGCGCGATTGCCGCGCGCTGGCAAGGCTCGAGGAGGTGGTGCTGCGCCTGGCCCTACTGCGCGCACTTAGTTTGGAGGTCCGCTCCCGCGGCTGACGAACCGGCCCTCCAGCGCCTCGCGGATCAGGATCACGGTTTCCTCGACCCCATAGAGCGCGACGAACGAGCCAAAACGTGGCCCCTGGCTCTGGCCCAGCAGAACCTCGTACAGCGCCGTGAACCAGTCGCGCAGGGCCGGGAAATCATGGGCCTTGCCGATGGTGTAGATCTCGGTCTGGATCGCCTCCGCATCCGCACCGGGGCCGAGCCGGTTGAGGGCTGCCATCAATTCCCTGAGGGCCGGCACCTCATGAGCCTCGGCGGCGCGATGGCGCTTCGTGGGGGCGACATGATCGGCATAGTAATGCAGCGCATGGCGGATCAGCCGGTCGAGGAACGGCGCGGTCTCTGGTGAGGCCCCAGGCGCGTAGCGCTTCACGAAACCCCAGAGCAGATCGGGGTCCTCCGCCTTCACCACGGAGGCGAGGTTCAGCAGCAGGGCAAAGCTGAGCGGGGTCTTTTCGAACTCTTCGGGCGGGGTACCGCCATGAATGTGCCAGGCCGGGTTCTCCAGCCGCTCCGTCTCGTCCTGGCCGGCATAGGCCTGCACATGGCCCAGATATTCGTCCACCGCCTTGGGGATCACATCGAAATGGAGCCGCTTCGCGCGCCGCGGCTGCTGGTACATGTAGAGGCTGAGGCTCTCCGCCGGAGCGTAGCGGAGCCATTCCTCGACGGACAGCCCGTTGCCCTTCGACTTGGAGATCTTCTGCCCCTGCTCGTCGAGGAAGAGTTCATAGTTGAACCCCTCCGGCGGCGTGCCGCCGAGGGCGCGGGCGATCCTGCCCGAAAGACGCACGCTGTCGATCAGATCCTTGCCGGCCATCTCGTAATCGACACCCAGCGCCACCCAGCGCATCGCCCAGTCCGCCCGCCATTGCAGCTTGCAATGCCCGCCCGTGACCGGATGCTCGAATGCGGTGCCCTCGGGCGTGCCGTCATGGGCGAGCGGCTGAAAGACCGCCCGGCCCGAGACCGGATCCGCCTCGGCGATGCGCACGGCATGGCGCACCACCCGCCGGCCTTCCACCTCGACGATGGGCAGGAAGGGGCAATAGGTCTTGCGGCGCTCCGGCCCCAGCGTCGGCCCCACGATATCGACGATGGCCTCGACCCTCTCCAGCGCGGTCCTGAGGACGGCGTCGAACCGGCCGCTTCGATAACATTCGGTTGCCGAGATGAACTCATAGGCAAAGCCGAAGCTGTCGAGAAAGGCGCGCAGCCGGGCGTTGTTGTGATGGGCGAAGCTTTCATGGGTGCCGAAGGGGTCGGGCACGCTGGTGAGCGGCGAACCATCGCGCACCGTGCGGCCCTCGCCATCGCGCCTTTCGGCGTAAGGCGCCATCGCCGCCGGATCGGGGATGTTGTCCGGCACCTTGCGCAAGCCGTCGAGATCGTCGGAAAAGCAGA
>CAZPBH010000411.1:0-2223 GCA_964584645.1 uncultured Rhodospirillales bacterium
GCCTCCGAACCCCCTGCCGCACGCGCTGATGCCACGCCAGCGCCAGCGGAGGTGCCCACACCGGCGCGGCGCCCCGAAACCGCCCGGGAGGAGCTGGCGGAAGCCGAGCCGCCCACCCCGAGCGAGGCTATCAGCGCCCCGGAACCCGAGGCCGAGAGCGCGGAACCGGCAAGCGCCCCTCAAATCGCCGCAGCCGAGCCGGCCGTCCCGCCAAGTTTCGATATCGTGCGTGTGGGCGAAAGCCGCACGGCCGTGATCGCGGGACGCGCCGCCCCCGGAGCCATCGTGACGGTAGAATCGGGTGGGTCCGCCCTTGGACGCGCCGTCGCCGATGCCCGCGGCGAATGGGTGGTCGTGCCCGACGATCCGCTGGAACCGGGTGATTACCGGCTGACCCTGAGCGCCCGCGCCACCCCCGACGCCGAGCCTATCGGCTCCGAGCGGGAGGTCGTGCTGGTGGTCCCCGGACCCACGCCCCCCGACGCGACCCGCGACGGTTCGCAAGAGCGCCCGGCATCGGCGATGGCACTTGCCGTCGATCCCGCCGGGGCAGCGGCCACGGAAGTGCTGCAAGGGCCGGCTGGAGCTGGCGGGGAAGGGTTCACGCTGCGTGTGGTCGACATCCTCTCCGCCGACCGGATCGCGATTTCCGGCACGGCGTCGGCGTCCGAGGCGGTAACACTCACGCTCGATGGCGCGACGCTAGGTACGGTGGAGGCCGATGCCGAGGGTCTCTGGTCCTGGCAGGGTGAAGCCCGGCTGCTGGGTGACCTCAAGGTCCTGCAGGCGGAAAGCGGCGTCGCTGGCCGGACCGCGCGGATCGAGCGGCCCATCGACATGCGTACCACACCCGATCTGCCGGCAGCCGGACGGCTCGTTGTCGTGCAGCCGGGGAACAATCTCTGGCGCATCGCGCGGCGCACGCTGGGCGAGGGCTTCAACTACACGCTGATCTTCGAGGCCAACCGCGCGCAGATCGAGAACCCCGACCTCATCTTCCCCGGCCAGACCTTCACCGTGCCCGAGGAAGGCTGAGGGGCGCGGGGCGGGCGATGCTGGACCGCACGCTCCATACCCTCGTTCAGGGTCCGCTCATGCCCCTTGGGCATGCGCTGGCCGGGCTTGGCATCCGCGCCGACTGGGTCACCATCGCGGGCTTCGCGCTGGGGGCCGCAAGCTTTCCGTTCCTGCTGGTGCAATGGTACGAAGCCGCGCTCCTGTTCCTGATCCTCAACCGCGTCTTCGACGGGCTGGACGGTGCGGTGGCACGGGCCGAACGCAGCCGCCTGCCGGCCGGGACGCCCGCGACCGGCAGCTTTGGCGGCTATCTCGATATCGTTGCCGATTTCGCCTTCTATGGCGGCTTCGTGCTTTTTTTCGGACTGGGTAGGCCGGAGGATCTGGGCTTCGCGGCCATCCTGCTGGCCGCGTTCTATGTCAGCGGCGGCAGTTTTCTCGCCTATGCCGCGATCGAGGCGCGCGGCGGCCATGATCCGAAATCGGATACGGGCAAGGCCTTCGCCTATGCCGCCGGCCTGGCCGAAGGGGCAGAGACCATCCTGTTCTTTGCCCTTTTCTGCCTGTTTCCCGAACAGTTCGGCATATTGGCCCTCATCTTTGCAGCCCTGTGTGTCGTGACCGGGCTGGCACGCACCGCGCTGGCTGCACGCCGCTTCCGCTGAACCTCGGGCGGGGCCACCTCTTGCACAGGGGGCGTTTTCGGCTGAGCCTCTATTCGGCCGGCTGGGCCATGGCGGGCGTTGTGCCGCCGCCGAAGCGACGTGCCCACCATGTCTTGAAATTGGCCCGGAGCATCAGCGCCGAGGGCGTGAAGATGAGCGTCAGCAGGGTCGCAAAGGCCAGCCCGAAGATGATCGCCTGAGCCAGCCCCTGCCACCATTGGGTGAAGGGCGCGCCAAGCGCCAGCGACCGCTCGAAGAAATCGACCCCCAGCCCCAGCGCCATCGGCATCAGCCCCATGATCGTGGTGAAGGTGGTCAGGAACACCGGCCGCAAGCGCTGCGCCCCAGTGCGCAAGAGCGCCTCCTTGGCATCGGCGGTGGTCTCCTGAATCCGGTTGAAGGTGTCGATCAGCACGATGTTGTTGTTCACCACGATTCCAGCCAGCGCGATGATGCCGATGCCCGTCATCACGATGTTGAACGGCGCGCCGGTAATCAGCAGGCCGACGAACACCCCGATGGTCGACATGATCACCGAGCT
>CAZPBH010000412.1:0-2219 GCA_964584645.1 uncultured Rhodospirillales bacterium
CCGCGAAGTGAGGCGCTTCACCCAGTCATCCCTCCGGTTGACCCGGTGCCCGGCGATCAGGCCCAGAGGCGGCTCAGAGCCATCCGCTGCCGCCCGCCACATCCGCAGCATGGCCGGAATGTCAGCCGGATCGTTCTGACGGTCGCCATCGAGGGTCGCGATCAGGTCGCCCCGCGCGGCCAGCACGCCGGTGCGGATCCCTGCTGACTGACCGCAATTGCGCTGATGGCGCAACACACGCAAGCTCGGATGGTCGCGCATGAGTTCCTTCAACCTCGGGAGCGTCGCATCGCCGCTGCCATCGTCGACAATCAGGATCTCGTGCGGCTCGCCCGCCAGTGCCGCGGTGATCTCCTGCACGAGGGGGGCGGCGTTGTCCTCCTCATCCTTCATCGGCACGACGACGGAAAGCAGCGGCCCCTCGGGCGCATGGCGGGTGGCAGTCATGATGCTCGCTGACCTCGATTCGCAGGCGTCGGGCGATGGCGATCGCGCGAGGCTTATGCCAGAGGCTCGCCCACTCTGCCAAGGCGCGGCACTGCAAGATCAGGCTTTCGCGCCGCGCGGCCGCCCTTGCCCGCGCCCAGGCCGAGGCCGATGTTGGTGAGGCGCAGCCATGTGCGAGTAAGGGAGCGAGGAGCGATGAGCGCAGCATCCACCAAGGGCGGCAAGGCAAGTGCCGATCCCGCCCGCGCCATTCTCGAGGCCGCCTTTGCCGAGATCGCAGCTGCGGGCTGGGACGGCATGCGGATGACCGATGTGGCCGCGCGGGTTGGTTTGCCGCTTACCGAAATCTATCGTCACCACCCGACTCGATTCGACCTCCTCCGCGGTCTCATGGCGCATGTGGACGCCGAGGTGCTGGCCGATCCGGTCGAGATGATTGAGGAGACACCGCGCGAACGGCTCTTTGATCTGATGATGCGGCGATTTGATGCGCTCGAGCCCTTCGCCGAGGGCGCGCGCACCGCCTTGCGCGCGGTGCTGCGCGATCCGGTTCTCGCGATCGGGCTGGCACCACGGATTGCCCTGTCGATGGGCTGGATGCTGCAGGCAGCCGGGCTCGATACCCATGGGCCGAGAGGAAGGCTCCGCATCGCCGGCCTGATGGCGGTGCATGCCCAGGCCTTGCGCGCCTGGCTCGGCGATGACACGCCCGATCTTTCACGCACGATGGCTGCGCTCGACAAGGGGCTGGCGCGCGCCGAGAACTGGGCGAGCACGCTGAACCGCCGCATGCCGCGCGCGGATCGGCCAGAAGATGACGAGAAGGCCGCGTCAGCTGCAGCGGAATCAACCCAGACCTGAAGGCCGTTGACAAGCGCACGGTCGATCAGCATAGTCGGCCGAAATTTGTGCAGCGCAACATGACGGCTCGGCATGAGCCAGGATCGGAGAGGTTCACCACCTCCTGCCTGTCTCGGAACCTCATGGGGTGCGACAAGTTTTTTAATCGTCGCAGGGATACCGTGCGCCGTCCTCTGGACAGGCATGTCGGTCATCCTGGGGCACCAGCCGGGATGACCGGGTAAGGCAAGGCCGCATGCGGCCGAGGCGCGGCATCGCAAGGAAAAGAAGGAGAGAACAGATGAACACGCAGCAATTTCCGTTCATGAACGGCGACTTCACGAAGATCTTCGCCGACTACAAGATGCCGAACATGGACATGGACGCCATGATCCATGCCTATCGCAAGAATGTCGAGGCGATGACGGCGGCCAACCAGCTCTGCGTCGAAGGCATGCAGACCATGATGCGCCGCAACATCGAGATCATGCGCCAGAACATGGAAGAGATCTCTTCCATGATGAACGAGCTGTCCACCGAGGGTACCCCGGAAGAGAAGCTCTCCAAGCAGGCCGATCGTCTGCGCGCCTCGCTGGAGCGCAACATCACCAGCATGAAGGAAATGGCCGACATCGCCGCCAAGGCGAATGGCGAGGCCTCCGACGTCGTCACCGGCCGGATGACCGCCGGCATCGACGAGTGGAAGTCGGCCGTCAAGACCGCCGCGAAGAACTGAGGGTCTTCGCCGTCACGGCGTAAAGAGGGCCGTCCTTCGGGGCGGCCCTTTTTCTTGTGGCGGATCGGACAACGGCGCCTTCGCCATCAGGTCACAGGGGCAGGCGCAGCCGCACGCGCAGCCCCCCCAACGGGCTGTCCTCGAGCCGAATGTCACCACCGTGGCCGCGTGCGGTATCGCGGGCAATCGACAGACC
>CAZPBH010000413.1:0-1692 GCA_964584645.1 uncultured Rhodospirillales bacterium
TGGCCGCGATATCCGCTATGCCCCCGGCCTCTGGCGGGACCGGGAGGTCGCGGCACGCTTCGTCGATCTGGCGGCGGCGCTGGGCGAGCTCGGCGCGTGGGTACGGCTGCATTACGTCTACCCCTACCCGCATGTGGACGGCGTGATCCCGCTGATGGCCGAGGGCAAGGTGCTGCCCTATCTGGACATCCCCTTTCAGCACGCCGACCCGACCGTGCTGAAGGCGATGCGCCGCCCGGCCCATGGCGAGCGCACGCTGGACCGGCTGGCCGCATGGCGGCGGGCCTGCCCGGAGCTGACCATCCGCTCCACCTTCATCGTCGGCTTTCCGGGCGAGACGGAAGAGCAATTCCAAACCCTGCTCGACTGGCTGGAAGAGGCGCGGATCGACCGGCTTGGCTGCTTCCGCTACGAGCCGGTGAAAGGGGCCGCATCCAACGCGCTGGGCAACCTCGTGCCCGAGGCGGTGAAGGAAGAACGCTGGCATCGGCTGATGGCCCTGCAGCAGCGGATCAGCGGGGAGATCCAGCAGGCCAAGGTCGGCCGCATGGTGGAGGTGCTGATCGATGAGGTCGGGGCCGAGGGCGCCATCGGTCGCACGGCTGGCGACGCGCCGGAGATCGACGGCCAGGTGCACCTGCCGGGGCTCACCGGGGTTCGGCCGGGTGACATCGTGACGGCGCGCATTCTGGCGGCCGACGACTATGATCTGGAAGGTGAGGTGATCAGCCGCGTGGCGGCCTGAGCGGAAGCCCCTGTCGCTCACCCCTCCAAGGGCGATCACGCCCCAAAGGCCGGCGGAGCCCCAATGGCGAATGCAAGACAGGGCCCGCGCGGTTGCGAGCCCTGTCCAGCCTCATCCATCCCCCCTCGCACTCCGGAAGCCGGAGGCGAAGTCACGACGCGCTGCTGCGGGTTCCCCAACCCGGGCGGCGCACTCTGCCACCCGACAAACGGGCGCCAGAACCTCAATACCTAGAGTGATTTGTGGAGCTTCCGGGCCGATCCGACACAGGCCCGTTTTCCCTCAACTCGATCACTCTGTTTCCCTGAAGTGGACGGTGCCTCGCCACCGCGCGCCGCACCATGACACAGATCAATTCTGTTAAGAAAAGTTAACGTGAGAGGTAGGCAGGGACCGCGTTGTGGGCCTCGTGCAAACGCGCCCGCGTCCTATATAAACACCCATGGTTACCGGGCATCCCGGCGCCTCCCGCGCCCCGGCCAGCGCGCCCGGCCAAGGTCCGATCCGGGGCCCGATCCGGGGCCCGATCCGGGTCCACTCCTGACGTTCATGACGGAAGCTGCATGACCACGCCACAAAGCGCCGCCGCGGCGGTCGAGGGACAGGCCTACGGGGCCGAGCAGATCAAGGTGCTCAAGGGCCTGGATGCCGTGCGCAAGCGCCCCGGCATGTATATCGGCGATACCGATGACGGCTCCGGCCTACACCACATGGTCTATGAGGTTGTCGACAACGCCATTGACGAGGCGCTGGCCGGCCATTGCGATCTGGTCACCATCACCCTCAACGCCGACGGGTCGGTCACGGTCACCGACAATGGCCGCGGCATTCCGGTCGACCGCCATGCGGGGGAGAACATGTCGGCGGCCAAGGTCATCATGACCCAGCTGCATGCCGGCGGGAAGTTCGACCAGAACAGCTACAAGGTCTCGGGCGGCCTGCACGGG
>CAZPBH010000413.1:1702-2218 GCA_964584645.1 uncultured Rhodospirillales bacterium
GGTCGGCGTGTCGGTCGTGAACGCCCTGTCGGAGCGGCTGGAGCTGGAGATCTGGCGCGGCGGCCGGCAATGGCGGCTGGTCTTTCGCCATGGCGACGCCGAGGGCGATATCGAGGAAATCGGCCCGGCCGAGCAGGTCAGCGGGACCTCCATCACCTTCCTGCCCTCGGCCCAGACCTTTACCAGGACCGAATTCGATTTTGCCACGCTGGAGCACCGGTTCCGCGAGCTGGCCTTCCTGAATTCCGGCGTGCACATCCTGCTGACCGATGCCCGCGGCGAGGAACCGAAAACCGTCGACCTGCACTATGAGGGCGGGCTGGAGGCCTTTGTCGGCTGGCTGGATCGCGCCCGCACCGCCCTGCACAAGCCGCCCATAGCCGTGGCGGCCGAGCGCGACGGCATCACGGTCGAATGCGCGATGGAGTGGACCGACGGCTATACCGAGAACATGCTGTGCTTCACCAACAACATCCCGCAGCGCGATGGCGGCACCCATCTGGCCGGCTTCCGGGC
>CAZPBH010000414.1:0-2210 GCA_964584645.1 uncultured Rhodospirillales bacterium
TACATCTCCTGCATGATCTGAAAGAGACGCCGGTTTGCATCGTCGAAGAAGTCCTCGGAGCGCAGGATCAGCCCGTCCTCGTCGATGGCGTCCGGCATGTGCCGGGTCATGACGAACATCGCCAGCGCACTGGGTGACATGTTCAGAAAGCAGTCGGGATCGCAGGCGGCCCCCATCCGCTCGACCACCTCCCCACGGCGCACGGTGATCGCGGCTTCGGACGATTCGGCCGGGCGCTCAAGACGGATGCGCACCGCCTCGCCCTCATAGAGCCCGACGCCCTCGGCCGAGATCGCTTCCCAGGAGGGCGTGTAGCGATAGACCCCCTGCACACGGTAGGCCCCGTCCGCCGCCGTGATCAGGCTGATGAGCGCATGGCCGCCCTCGGGCAGCTCCAGGAACTCGAAGGTCTCGCGACGGTCGAACGGGCCGCCCGTCACCACCATGGCGCCGCCATCGGTGATGACCGCCCCCGCCAGGGGCGCCAATGCGCTATCCGGCAGGGGCTCGGCCGCCCGGGCGGAAACTGCGCAGGTCAACGCTGCTGCGATCATCAGGATACGCATGGTTCGAAACCTCCTTGAGCCCTGTTGTTCTTAAGGAAGGCTACGCCGCTTGCGGGCCCAATGCCAAGATCGTGGTGCCAGACGCATGGCGGAACCGGACGCATAACGGCCCGTTGGATCACTTGGTGCAATGTGCGGCCATGCCCATATGTCGCATCACGACCGAGGCAAATCCCAAATTGAGCGAAGGCGTAGCGAAGTGGTGTCGAAAAACCGAATTCTCGTGCTGGGCGGCGATGGCTTCTGTGGATGGCCGACGGCTTTGCATCTCTCGGCGCGCGGTCACGAGATCGCGATCATCGACAACCTGTCCCGCCGCAACATCGACAATGAGCTGGAAACCGGATCGCTGACCCCGATCCGGCCGCTGGGCGAGCGGCTGGAGGCGTGGCGGGAGCTGACCGGCCGGAGGATTGATTTCCATCGGTTCACCGTGGGCGAGCATTATCATCGCTTGCTGACCCTGCTGCGCGACTTCAGGCCGGATACGATCATCCATTTCGCCGAACAGCGTGCGGCGCCCTATTCGATGAAGAGCTCCCAGCACAAGCGCTACACCGTGAACAACAATGTCGGCGCGACCCATGACGTTCTGGCCGCCATCGTGGAGAGCGAGCTCGACGTGCATCTCGTCCACCTCGGCACGATGGGTGTCTATGGCTATGGCACGGCGGGGATGAAGATCCCCGAAGGCTATCTTGAGGTGCAGATCGACGCGCCCGATGGGCCGATCCGTCAGGAAATCCTCTATCCGGCGCATCCGGGCAGCATCTATCACATGACCAAGACGCTGGATCAGCTGCTGTTCGCCTATTACGCGCGCAATGATCAGGTCAGGATCACCGACCTGCATCAGGGGATTGTCTGGAGTACCCAGACGGAAGAGACCCGCCGGGACGAGCGGCTGATCAACCGCTTCGACTATGACGGCGATTACGGGACGGTGCTGAACAGGTTCCTGATGCAGGCGGCTGTCGGCTATCCGCTGACGGTCCATGGCACCGGCGGCCAGACGCGCGCCTTCATCCATATCCAGGATACCGTGCGCTGCATCGAGCTGGCGGTGCGCAACCCGCCGAAGGCCGGCGACCGGGTGAACATCTTCAACCAGATGACCGAAACCCATCGCGTGCGCGATCTGGCGGCGATGATCGCCGAGAAGACAGGGGCGCAGATCGCCAACATGCCCAACCCCCGCAACGAGGCGGACGAGAACGACCTGCATGTCGAGAACCGCCGGTTCCTTGGCCTCGGCCTGCAGCCGATCACGCTGTCGGACGGGCTGATGGACGAGGTCACCGAGATCGCCCGGCGTTATGCCGACCGGTGCGACCTGTCGAAGATCCCCTGCGTCTCCTACTGGAACCAGAGCCGGGCGGGGGCAGCAACCAGCGCCGCAGCGGCCGAATAGGGTCTATTCTTCGCCACCATCCTCGGCCAGCCTCAGCAGATAGGCACCATAGCCGTTCTTGCGCATCGCATGGCCGAGGCGTGCCAGAGCCTCGCGGTCGATCCAGCCGCGAAAGAAGGCGACCTCCTCCGGCGAGGCGATCCGCGTACCCTGCCGGTTCTGCAGCGTTTCGATGAAGGCGCCGGCTTCCAGCAGGCTTTCATGGGTGCCGGTGTCGAACCAGGCATAGCCCC
>CAZPBH010000415.1:0-2207 GCA_964584645.1 uncultured Rhodospirillales bacterium
CCCGCAACGCCTTCTGTCGCCGACCAGCCCAACGGGCCGCGCCACCGCGCCATTCCCGAGGGCGATGATCGCGAACGCCTGATCTGCCCCGATTGCGGCTATATCGCCTATGACAATCCCAAGGTGGTGGCCGGCACGGTGATCGCGCGCGAGGGCAAGCTGCTGCTGTGCCGGCGCTCGATCCATCCCCGCAAGGGCTATTGGACGATCCCGGCCGGCTTCCTCGAACATGGCGAGACGGCCGCACAGGGCGCGATGCGCGAGGCCTGGGAAGAGGCGCGCGCGCGGATCGAGATCGACGCCCTGCTCGCCCTCTACAGCCTGCCCCAGATCGGCCAGATCCAGACCCTGTTCCGCGGTCGCCTGACAGGGCCCGAGCCCGAGCCGGGACCCGAAACGCAAGAACTCGCCTTCGTCGCCTATGAGGACATCCCGTGGCGCCATCTGGCCTTCCCCAGTGTGGTCTGGGTGTTGCGGACCTGGCATGCCCGTCAGGGGGAGAGCGGCTTCAGCCCGGCCCTCGACCCGGATGATGGCGGGATCGAACTGGAGGGCTGGCCGGCCGGGCGCCGTTGAGCGTCATCGCGCCCGGACTGAACGCGATCTGCTCTAGACGCAGCGGCCGCCATCGACCTCCAGCGCCACGCCGGTGATGAAGCCCGCTTCATCGGAGGCCAGATAGAGGGCGGCGTTGGCGATGTCCTGCGGGGTCGACAGCCGGCCGAGCGGGATCGTGGAGGTGAACTTCGCGCGCATCTCCGGGCTGTCCGCCCCGCCCATGAAATCCTCCAGCATGCCGGTCGCCCCCATCACCGGGCAGAGCGCGTTGACCCGGATGTTGAGCGGCGCCAGCTCCACCGCCATGGATTTGGAGAGTACCACCGCTGCTGCCTTCGAGCCGTTGTACCAGGTCAGCCCCGGGCGCGGGCGCAGGGCGGCGGTGGAGGCGGTATTCAGGATCACGCCCCCGCCGCGGGCCTGCAGGCGGGGCACGGCCTCCAGCGCGGCCAGGTAGATCGCCTTGACGTTGACGGCATAGACGCGGTCGAAGGTGGCCTCGTCCACCTCCAGCATCGGCCCGTTGCGGTGGGTATAGCCGGCATTGTTCACCAGAATGTCGATCCCGCCGAAGCGCTCCGCCGCCAGATCGAGCGCGTCGGCGATGGCCTCGCGCCGCGTGACGTCGCCGGCGATGGCGACCGCATGATCGGGATGATCCAGATTGATGCCGTTGGCGACCCCTTCGGCGGCTTCGCCCTTGAGGTCCTGAACGATGACCCGGGCCCCCTCGCGCGCAAAGCTCACCGCCATCGCTGCCCCGAAACCGGAGCCCGCCCCGGTGATGAGCGCCACCTTCCCTGACAGACGCATGGATGTTCCTTTCGCTGATCGTCAATCCTTCAGGCGCCTGAAGTGCCGCCCCGCCGCCGGGGGCGCAATACCCCCTGCCCCGCGCGTTACCTCGCGCGACGGTTTTTCACCTTGTTTTCCAGAGGCCTCGCTGGTTTGCTGAGGGGGGTCGGAACGCGGGACGTTCCGGGGTAGAGTGGACCGAACGACGTGGCCGAGCGACCGTCAATTCTGATCATCGAGGACGAGCTGGCGCTGGCGCGCACCTATGAGGCCTATCTCGCCAAGGCCGGTCATGCCAGCGTCCATGTCGATACCGGCACCGCCGCGCTGGAGGTGCTGGGGGGCCGGCCGCCGCCGGTCGTGCTGCTCGACCTCAGGCTGCCGGACATGGAGGGGATGGAGATCCTGCAGCATATCCGGCGCGCTCAGCTGCCCTGTGCCGTGATCATCATGACGGCGCATGGGTCGATCCACACGGCCGTCGAGGCGATGCGCCAGGGCGCCTTCGACTTTCTGGTCAAGCCGTTCAACGCGGAGCGCCTGCTGGTCACGGTGCGCAACGCCCTCGACAAGGTGCGCCTTGAGAGTGTCGTCGAGGCGTTGAGCGATCCCGCCGGCAGCGGCAGTTTCGAGGGCTTCATCGGTTCTGCCCCGGTGATGCAGGGCGTCTACCGCATCATCGAGGCCGCGGCGACGAGCCGGGCCACGGTGTTCATCACCGGCGAAAGCGGTGTCGGCAAGGAAGTCTGCGCCGAGGCGATCCACCGGCGCAGCCCGCGCCGGGAGGGGCCGTTCGTGCCGGTCAACTGTGCGGCCATTCCGAAGGATCTTATGGAGAGCGAGCTGTTCGGGCA
>CAZPBH010000416.1:0-1648 GCA_964584645.1 uncultured Rhodospirillales bacterium
GGCTCGTCGGGATCCTTCGGGGCGGTGCCGGTGTTCGCCGGCACCCTGCTGATCTCAGGCATCGCCATGCTGGTGGCGGTCCCTGTGGGGCTCGCCAGCGCCATCCATCTGGCCGAGTTCGCAGGTCCGCGCATGCGGGCGACAGCCAAGCCCGTTCTGGAGATCCTGGCCGGCATCCCGACCGTGGTCTTCGGCTTCTTTGCACTCCTGACCGTGGCCCCGGCGATCCGTGCGGCCGGAGCGGAATTCGGCATCACGGTCGCCGCACAATCGGCGCTGGCGGCCGGGCTCGTCATGGGGATCATGCTGATCCCGTTCATCTCCTCGCTCTCCGACGATGTGATCCACGCCGTGCCGCAGAGCTTGCGGGACGGGGCGCTGGCGCTGGGTGCCACCCGCTCTGAAACCGTGGTGCAGGTCGTGCTGCCCGCTGCCCTTCCGGGCATCGCCGGGGCGGTGCTGCTCGCGGCCTCGCGCGCGCTGGGCGAGACCATGATCGTCGTGATGGCCGCGGGGCTGGCGGCCAACCTCACCCTCAACCCGCTGGATACGACGACCACCGTCACGGTGCAGATCGCGACCCTGCTGGTGGGCGATCAGGAATTCGACAGTGCCAAGACGCTCTCCGCCTTCGCACTCGGTCTGACGCTCTTTGCCGTGACGCTGGTTCTCAATCTCTGGGCGCTGCATCTCGTGCGCCGCCATGCCGAGCGTTATGGCTGAGCCGGCTTGGTGGCAGAGTGCTGCCTACCGCCGGCGGCGGGGGCAGCGCGCTCTGGCCGATCGCGGCCTGCGGGCGCTCGGGCTGGGGGCGGTGATCCTGGCGGGGGTGATCCTCGTGATCCTGATCGCCGACATCGCGGGCAATGGTCTGGGGGCCTTCAGCCGGCACGAGGTTCGGCTCGCGGTCACGCTGGACGCCGCTCCGCTGGGCCTTGGCGCTGCACCGGAGGCGCAGGACATCCGCCGCGCCAACTACATGGCCGTTGTCCTGCCAGCACTTGCCGGAAGTGTGGGGGCCGAGCCCGGGGACCGAGGCACCCTGTTCGCGCTCGCCGGGCTTGTCAGCCGTGTCGGCGCGGAGGCCGCCCTGCGGCAGAGGCTGCTGGAGGATCCGGCCCTGCTGGGGGAGCGGATCGAGCTCTGGGTTCCGGCTGCGGCGGATGTCGATGCCGGGCTCAAGGATGGCACGCTGGAGGGTCTGAGCGATCAGCAGATCGGCTGGCTGGAGGCGCTTGAAGGGGCGGGCGCGCTTGAACGCCGGTTCAACAGCCAGTTCCTTTTCGGCGGCGCCAGCCGCGAACCGGAGCTCGCGGGGCTCGGCGCGGCCTTCGTCGGCTCGCTGCTGATGCTGGGGGTAACCTTCCTGCTTGCCTTTCCCCTCGGTGTCGCAGCGGCCGTCTATCTTGAGGAATTCGCGCCGAAGAACCGCTGGACCGATGCGATCGAGGTGACGGTCAACAACCTCGCCGCCGTGCCGTCCATCGTGTTCGGCCTGCTGGGTCTCGCGGTCTTCCTCAATTTCTTCGGCCTGCCGAGATCGGCGGCACTCGTCGGCGGTATCGTGCTGGGCCTGATGAGCCTGCCGACGATCATCATTGCCAGCCGGGCGGCCCTGCGCGCGGTGCCGCCCTCGATGCGCGATTCG
>CAZPBH010000416.1:1658-2201 GCA_964584645.1 uncultured Rhodospirillales bacterium
GGACGATGCCGTCGGCGTCGATGTCGATGCCGACCTCGCCGCTGCAGGTGATCCTCAACCCGGTACTGCCGGCGGCCCTGCCCGGCATCCTGACCGGGAGCATCATCGCCATGGCGCAGGCGCTGGGCGAGACGGCCCCGCTGCTGCTGATCGGCATGGTGGCGTTCATCGTCGATGTGCCGACCAGCCTCACCGATCCGGCGACCGTGCTGCCCGTGCAGATCTATCAATGGTCGACCCTGCCGGAGCGCGGGTTCGTCGAGAAGACCGCCGGGGCGATCATCGTCCTGCTGGGGCTTCTCGTGGTCATGAACGCGGCCGCGGTGATCCTGCGTCGCGCCTTCGAACGGCGATGGTGAGCGCGATGTCCGATGCCCCGATGATGACGGCGGAAAAGGTCAGCCTTTTCTATGGTGCCACCCAGGCGCTGTTCGAGGTGGATCTGGAGATACCCGCCAGCGGCGTGACGGCGCTGATCGGCCCCTCCGGCTGCGGCAAGTCGAGTTTCCTGCGTTGCCTCAACCGGATGAACGACACCATCGC
>CAZPBH010000417.1:0-2196 GCA_964584645.1 uncultured Rhodospirillales bacterium
TCGTGCCCCGCCGCGGCCGCGCGGCCTTGCAGCCGGGCAAGAAAGGGCGGCAGGACGTCGATGGCGGTCACCTGCGATGCCGGCAGCGCCGCGGCGAGTGCAAGACTGGCCGCCCCGGTTCCGCACCCGATATCCGCCACCTGCAAGGGCGCCCCCGCGTCGAGGCCGGTCAGCCCAAGGGCCTGAATCGTCGTCGCCACACTGCCCGGGCCCTGGCGCTCGGCGTCGCGATGCAGGTCGATCAGCAGCTCGAGCCCGTCCACGCCCCTGCCTCGCAACCGATCTCGATTTCATAATGCCGGGCGGCGAGCGGCTTGCTGTAGCGGCTGTAAAGCGCGTTTGCCGGAGCATCACCGACCTCGGCCTGAACAAAGATCAGATGCGCACCCACAGTGCGGGCGACGGGGCCGAGCTGGCGGACCTCGAAGCCTGGCGATGCTGCAGAAGGGGACGCTGTGCCGACCATAACCTGCCAGCATATATCATCGTCCCCAGCGCTGCGCAATGACGGGCCTCCCACCCCGACGCCGGGCTGCGGAACGCGGGCACAGGCGGGCTCGTTGGCCTTGGGTAACACCCGCCCCACATTCCCGCCACGACCAAGCAGGGCCCGCACCATGACCTCTCTTGCCGATCTCGACATCGCCTTTGACACGACCGAGCTGTTCATTGGCGGCCGCTTCGTGCAGCCCGACGGCCCCCGTCACCCGGTCGAGGATCCCTCGGAAGGCGTCGAGGTGGGCGCCATCACCGATGGTGGGCAGGCGGCGCTCGATGAGGCGGTCGCAGCCGCCCGCTCCGCCCTCGACGACCGCAACCGGGACGCCTGGGGCGGACTGAACGCCGCCGATCGTGGCCGCTGGCTGATGCGCCTGAGCGCGGCGGTGAAGGAACGCTTCGACTGGTTCGCGAGGATCGAGAGCTTTGATGTCGGCAAGCCGCTGGCACAGGCGAAGGCCGATGTGACCGCCCTTGCGCGTTACCTGGAATTCTATGGCGGGGCGGCCGACAAGCTTCACGGCACGACGATCCCCTATGAGACCGACACCACCGTCTATACCCTGCGCGAGCCTTTCGGGGTCACCGGGCACATCATCCCCTGGAACTATCCCCTGCAGATCCTCGGCCGGTCGGTCGGGGCGGCGCTTGCGACGGGCAATGCGGCGGTGCTGAAGCCGGCGGAGGAGGCCTCGCTCTCCTCGCTCGCCTTTGCCCGGGTGGCGGCGGAGATCGGGCTGCCGCCAGGGGCGCTGAACATCGTCACCGGGGTCGGCGAGACGACCGGGGCCGCGCTGACCGCCCATCCCGGCATCGACCATATCAGCTTCACCGGCTCGAATGCCGTCGGGCAGCTCGTGCAGAAGGCGGCGGCGGAAAACGTCGTGCCGGTGACGCTGGAGCTGGGCGGCAAATGTCCGCAGATCGTCTTTGCCGATGCCGATCTCGATGCCGCGCTGCCCTTTCTGGTGAAGGGCGGGCTGCAGAATGCCGGGCAGACCTGCTCGGCCACCTCGCGGGTGCTGGTGGAGCGCAGCGTCTTTGCCAGGCTGCGCGCCATGCTGGCCGAGCGCTACACCGCCATGCGGGTCGGCCGGTCGCTGGACGACCTCGATGTCGGGCCGATCATCTCGGCCGAGCAGAAACAGCGGATCGAGGGCTATCTGGACCTGATCGAGCGCGACGCCCTGCCGATCGCAGCGCGCGGGCAGCTTCACGACACCGCGCCGCGCAGTGGCCATTACATCGTGCCGCATCTGATCGACGATCCGGGCGCCACCCACACCCTCGCCATGGAGGAGATCTTCGGCCCCGTTCAGGTGCTGCTGCCCTTCGACGATGAGGACGAGGCCGTGGCCATCGCCAACGCGCCCGGCTACGGGCTGGTCGCGGGCGTGTGGACCAGCGACGGCGCCCGCCAGATGCGCATGGCGAAAAGGGTGCGGGCCGGGCAGATCTTCATCAACAATTACGGGGCCGGCGGCGGGGTCGAGCTGCCCTTCGGCGGGGTCGGCCAATCCGGCCATGGGCGCGAGAAGGGCTTTGAGGCGCTTTACGGCTTCACCCAGCTCAAGACGGTTGCGGCGAAACACGGATGACGACGCAGCCGCGGCCGGGCCCGCGCAATCTGATCACCGATGTGCCGGGGCTGAAGGTCGGCCACGCGACCGATGAGGGGGTCCGTACCGGTGTCACGGT
>CAZPBH010000418.1:0-2181 GCA_964584645.1 uncultured Rhodospirillales bacterium
GGCCCGTACTTGCCCTTGCGCGCGCCGATGATGATGGCCCCGGTGAGGGCAGCCCAGCCGCCGACGGAGTGCACGATGGTCGACCCGGCAAAATCGGAGAAGCCCATCTCCGACAGCCAGCCGCCGCCCCAGGTCCAGCTGCCCTGGATCGGATAGAGGATGCCCGTCAGCACGACGACAAAGATCAGGAAGGCCCAGAGCTTCACACGCTCGGCCACCGTACCGGAAACGATCGAGGCCGCGGTGGCGACGAACACCATCTGGAAGAACCAGTCCGAGGCGACCGAATAGCCGTTGTCGGTTACGGCCGTGACCATCTCTTCCGTCGCTTCGTCGGCTCCCAGCAGCGCCAGCTCGGCATCACCCGGATTATAGAGCAGGGCGAAGGAGCCGATATAGCCGCCGACATCGGTGTACATCAGGTTATAGCCGATGATGTAGTACATGATGCCCGCGATCGAGTAGAGCGCGATGTTCTTCAGGCAGATGGTCGCGGTGTTCTTGGTCCGCACGAGGCCCGATTCGAGCATCGCGAACCCTGCCGCCATCCACATCACCAGCACGCCGGCGATCAGGAAGCTAAAGGTGTTGAAGACGAACTGGCTCTCAGTGGGAACCTGCGCCAGCGCGGGGCTGGCGGTCAGGGCAAGCAGGGCCGCCACACCGGCCACCGCTGCGCCTTTTTTTGGCATACGCAGCACTTGCGTCATGAGTCGTGGATCTCCTTGGAAAAAGTCTGGGGCGACCGGCGGCGACCCGTAAGCCCGGGTGCAGGGCCGGCCGTTCGGGGGCGGGGGGCGCTAGAGCGCCTCGGAATCGGTTTCGCCGGTACGGATGCGGACAGCCTTGGCCACGTCCAGCACGAAGATCTTGCCGTCACCGATGCGGCCGGTATTGGCGGTCGTCTGGATCGCCTCGACCGCGCGGTCGAGCAGATCGTCACCAATCACGACCTCGATCTTCACCTTGGGCAGGAAACTGACCGAATATTCGGCACCCCGATAGACCTCGGTCTGCCCTTTCTGCCGGCCATAGCCCTTGACCTCACTTACCGTCAGACCCTGCACGCCGAGCCCGGTCAGGGCCTCGCGTACCTCGTCCAGGCGCGACGGCTTGATGATCGCCAGAATAAGTTTCATGCGCTTCGCGTCTCCTCCTGTCGCCTCATGCCCTTGCCCGGACAGATCGCCGGACATTCGAACATGCTGATTAGCGCAGCAGGTGCGCCACAGACAAGCGCGCCGCGCCCTGAAATTGCCAAAAATTACGGCACAGGAAGAGAAGGCCCGTCGTTGTGCCTAAAAAATAGGCAAATGAGGCGTCTGCGGGCGACCCTCAGATCTTGTCGAAGGCGATGTGCAATTCCTTCAGCCCGCGCAGGACGAAGCTCGGATGATGGGTGAAATCGTTCCTGCCCTCGACATAGCGGAAGTTCCGCGCCCGGCTGAACAGGCCCTTGAAGGCGAGCTCCAGCTCCTTGCGCGACAGGTTGGCGCCGACGCAGAAATGCGGGCCATGGCCGAAAGCCAGGTGACGCATGGCGTTCTTGCGCTCCAGATCAAATCGATCGGGGTCCTCGAACTGGCTGTCATCGCGGTTGGCCGAGCCGTAGCGGAGATTGACCACAGCACCTTCGGGAATGTGCACCCCGTGGAAATCGACATTCTGGGCGCAGACCCGCCATTGGCCCTGAACGGGCGCCTCCATGCGCAGGGTTTCCTCGCCGACCATGCGGGCGTATTTGGCCGGATCGCTGGCCAGCAGCGCCTGCTGGTCGGGATTGTCGATCAGCTTCTGCATGGCGGCGGCGATGGTGCTGGTCGTGGTCTCGTTGCCGGCGGTCAGAAGCTGCTGGATGATGTTGAGGAATTCCGGCGTGGTCAGCCCCCGATCCTCACCGACCAGCTTGGTGGTGGCGAGGTCGCTGATGATGTCATCGGTCGGGTTGGCGCGCTTTTCCTCGAGCTTCTCGGTGAAATAGGCCTGGAACTCGACGATCTTGTGGGCGGCGGCGACTTCTTCCTCGATGGTGACCATGGAGGAGAAGGGCACCACGCTGGCATCCGACCATTCCTTGAATTTCGAGGCTGTAATAGACATCAGATATGTTGTGATAGGATATTTATTATCAAAGTGGTAAATCCATTTATCCGTCCCTTTTTCCAATTCTTCCAAAAGTCC
>CAZPBH010000419.1:0-2177 GCA_964584645.1 uncultured Rhodospirillales bacterium
ATCAAGTTCACCCCGGCCAATGGCGAAATCCGACTGTCGGCCGAGGAAGATGCCGATGGTGTGCGGATCGTCGTCCGCGATACCGGGATCGGCATTGCCGAGGGCGATTTGGCGCGGGTTACCGACGCTTTCTCCAAGGCCGGATCCTATCTCACCAGCGCCCAGCATGCCGGGGCAGGCATCGGGCTGACCATTGCCAGTGCGCAGATCGAACGCCATGGCGGCAGCTTGCAGGTCGACAGCACCGTCAATCAGGGCACCACGGTGACACTGAGGCTGCCGCGGTCACGGATCGTGGGTCGCATCGAGACCGGGCCCCGCCAAGCCAGCCCGGCCGAGGCCGCCTGAAGGGCGAGGAGCCACAAAAGGAAAGGGCCGCGGGGTTAGCCGCGGCCCTCGACGTCCTTTGATCGGGTCCGACCGATCAGAAGTCCATGTCACCCATGCCCGGAGGCGCACCGCCCGGCACCGGATCTTTCTTTTCCGGCTTCTCGGCAACCATTGCCTCGGTCGTGATCAGCAGACCGGCGACCGATCCGGCATCCTGCAAGGCCGCACGGACAACCTTGGTCGGGTCGATGATGCCCTTGGCGACCAGATCGCCATACTCGCCCGCCTGGGCGTCGAAGCCATAGGTGTAGTCGCCGTTTTCCAGCACCTTGCCGACGATGACCGAGGCATCGTGACCGGCGTTGCCGGCGATCTGGCGGGCCGGGCCTTCCAACGCTTTGCGGATGATGCCAATGCCAACCTTCTGGTCGTTATTGGCAACCTCAATGCTGTCCAGCGCCTTGATGGCCCGCAGCAGCGCGGTACCACCACCCGGCACGATGCCTTCTTCCACCGCCGCACGGGTGGCGTTCATGGCATCGTCGACACGGTCCTTGCGCTCCTTCACCTCGACCTCGGAGGCGCCACCGACCCGGATCACAGCAACCCCGCCGGCCAGTTTCGCCAAGCGCTCTTGCAGTTTCTCACGATCGTAATCGGAGGTGGTTTCCTCGATCTGCTGGCGGATCTGGCCACAGCGGGCTTCGATATCGGCCTTGTCGCCCTGACCGTCGACGATGGTGGTGTCGTCCTTGCTGATGACCACCTTCTTGGCGCGGCCCAGCATTTCCAGCGTGACATTTTCGAGCTTGATGCCGAGATCTTCGGAAATCACCTGGCCGTTGGTCAGGATCGCCATGTCTTCCAGCATCGCCTTGCGGCGGTCGCCGAAGCCGGGGGCCTTCACAGCGGCAATCTTCAGGCCGCCGCGCAGCTTGTTGACCACCAGCGTAGCCAGCGCCTCGCCCTCGACATCCTCAGCGACGATCAACAGCGGCCGCCCAGACTGCACAACCGACTCAAGCACCGGCAACAGCGCCTGCAGGTTCGACAGCTTCTTTTCGTGCAGCAGGATATAGGGATCTTCCAGCTCAACCCGCATCTTTTCGCTGTTGGTCACGAAATAGGGGGAGATGTAGCCGCGATCGAACTGCATGCCTTCGACGATTTCCAGCTCGGTTTCGAGCGACTTGGCTTCTTCGACCGTGATCACGCCTTCATTGCCGACCTTTTCCATGGCCTTGGCCAGCATGTCGCCGATTTCCTTGTCGCCATTGGCGGAAATCGTGCCGACCTGGGCAATCTCGGAGGAGGAGCCGATCTTGCGGGCGTGAGATTCGAGATCCTTGACCACCGCTTCCACGGCCAGATCGATGCCGCGCTTCAGATCCATCGGTTTCATGCCGGCGGCAACCGCCTTGACACCTTCCTTGACGATGGACTGGGCCAGCACGGTGGCGGTCGTGGTGCCGTCACCGGCGATGTCATTGGTCTTCGAAGCCACTTCGCGGACCATCTGCGCGCCCATATTCTCGAACTTGTCGGCCAGTTCGATTTCCTTGGCGACGGTGACACCGTCCTTGGTGATCCGCGGGGCGCCGAAGCTCTTGTCGAGCACCACATTGCGGCCTTTGGGGCCGAGGGTGACCTTGACCGCATCGGCCAAAATGTCGACGCCGCGCAGCATACGGGTGCGCGCATCGGCTGAGAATTTAACGTCCTTAGCAGGCATGTTTATTCACTCCAGTTGGGCTCCGACCGCGATGCGACGCGCGCCGGATGCAAGATTGCGTTCAGAGTTGGGGTGGGGGTGCGGCTCAGGCGGCTTGCGCGACGGCAGCGTCGTC
>CAZPBH010000420.1:0-213 GCA_964584645.1 uncultured Rhodospirillales bacterium
CGATCACGGCCGGGCGCTCCTTGCCATAGGACACGGTGGTGATGCGGGCGCCGTCCACACCCAGCGCGATCAGATAGTTGCGAACCGCGTTCGCGCGCCGCTCGCCCAGAGCCAGGTTGTACTCGCGGGTGCCGCGCTCATCGGCATGGCCCTCGATCCGGATCAGCAGGTCGTCATAGCGCTGCAGCCAGTCGGCCTGGCCTTCCAGCGTGT
>CAZPBH010000420.1:223-2168 GCA_964584645.1 uncultured Rhodospirillales bacterium
CAGCTCCATGGCTTGCGGAGCCACATCGGCCAAGGCCTGCGCGGTCAGCTCGGAAGAATCGGTCGGGAAGAGGACACGGTCGCCGACCGAAGCTTCCAGATCCTGCTGGGTGCCGGGCTCCGCCGCGCCAGGCGACAGGCGCTCGACCCCCTCGCGCGGGCCAAGCCCGGCCATATCGCTCCCGCCGCTGCGCGCCTCGCGCTCGGTGGCGGTCACATCGGTGCTGCCGGTCTCTTCCGGGGTGCTGGAGCAGGCCGCCAGCGTGCCGGCAAGCAGGGCAACGGTAAGTACGCGCACGACCATGTTCTCTCTCTCCTTGCAAATCATGGCGACATCAGGGACGGCCCGGGCCATGTCCGTGGCATCGATCCGGTTCCCGCGTCCGCGCATATGGTCCGCACGCGGTGCGACAGGAAGATGGCACCGCAGGCCTTATGGTGCCAGCGACGACCAGGCGGGATCAGAGGCATCGACGGGCGTGGACACCAGCTGTTCGTTGAAGCCGGTGATGTCGATGGTATAGAGCCGCGCCTGCCGCCCGCGCCCGCCGGCCGTGGTGGTTTCCTTGAAGTACATCAGCACGCGGCCGTTGGGCGACCAGGTCGGCCCCTCGACATGATAGGCTTCCGTGATCAGCCGCTCGCCCATCCCGTTGGGGCGGATCACGCCGATGAAGAAGCGCCCGCCCGACAGGCGTGTGAAGGCGATCAGGTCGCCACGCGGCGACCAGACCGGGTTGGCATAGCGGCCCTGCCCGAAGGTGATACGCTCGGCCTCACCGCCATTGACCGGCATGACATAGAGCTGCTGGGTCCCGCTGCGGTCGCTCTCGAAGACGATCCGGTCGCCTTCGGGGGAAAAGCTGGGGGCGGTGTCGATGGCGGGGTGATCGGTCAGCTGGCGCATCCGGCGCGTGCGCAGGTCCATCATATGGATGTCGGTATTGCCGCCCGAAGCGAGGCTGAGCGCCACGGCATTGCCGTCAGGGGAAAAGCGCGGCGCGAAGGTCATGCCCGGGAAGTCGCCCAGCATTTCCTGGCGCCCGGTCTCGATATTGTAGAGATAGACCCGCGGACGCCCGTCCTGATAGGCCAGATAGGTGATCTCCGGCGCGGTGGGGGAGAAGCGCGGGGTCAGCACCAGATAGCTGCCATCGGTCAGATACTGATGGTTCGCCCCGTCCTGATCCATGATCGCCAGACGCTTGATGCGGTTCTGCGGTTCCCCGCTTTCGGCGACATAGACGATGCGGCTGTCGAAATAGCCGTCCTCGCCGGTCAGCCGGGAATAGATCACATCCGACATGATGTGCGCGATCCGCCGCCAGTTCGAGCGGGTGGTCACATAGGCGACCCCGGCCATCTGCTGGCCGGCGAACACGTCCCACAGCCGGAATTCCACCCGCAGCCGGTCGGCATCGGCGCGCATCACCCGCCCGGTGATCAGGGCCTGGGCGTTGATCAGCCGCCAGTCGGCAAAGCGCGGTGTGCCCTCGATGGTTGCGGGGTCCTCGATGAAGGCGCGGGCGTCGATCGGCCGGAACAGGCCGGTGCGTTGCAGATTGGCCTGCACCACCTCGGCGATGTCACGGCCATAGGGCGCGATGGAGGGATCGTCGGTGCGCAGCGGCGGCACGGCGACCGGCACCGGCTCCGCGACACCCCGGGTGATGTCGATCCGCAGCTCCGCCCGCGCCGGGGCGAGGGATCCACACAGAACAACAAGAACAAGGCCGAGAAGAACCGGCAGACGACGCACCACCATCTAGAGAACTCCCGAAGGATCGAACCGGAACACGAATTGATCGAACAGATGCGCCTTGCCCGGTGGAAACTGTAGGGGGGCGGCGCGTTCCACCGCCCGGCGCGCGCTGTCGGCGGCCGCGCGAAAGACGGGATCGGCGCGGTAGCGTCCCGGATCGGTCACCTCGATGCCGAGGATCTCG
>CAZPBH010000421.1:0-2168 GCA_964584645.1 uncultured Rhodospirillales bacterium
TGGGCTGGCTGAACCGGATGACCCAGTTCAAGGAAAAGGCCGGCAAGCAGAAGGACATGGCCAATCTGGGTCTTTACGCCTATCCGACCCTGATGGCCGCCGACATCCTGCTCTATCGCGCGACCCATGTGCCGGTAGGCGAGGATCAGAAACAGCACCTCGAGCTGGCCCGCGACATCGCGACTGCCGTGAACCAGGCGACGGGCGAGGATCTGTTCCCCCTGCCGGAGCCGCAGATTCTGGGACCCGCCACGCGCGTCATGAGCCTGCGTGACGGCACGAAAAAGATGAGCAAGTCGGATGAGAGCGATTACAGCCGGCTCAACCTGACCGATGACGCCGACGCCCTGATGCTCAAGATCCGCAAGGCCCGGACCGACCCCGAGCCGCTGCCCGCGACGGTCGAGGAGCTCGACCGCCGGCCCGAGGCGCGCAACCTCGTGACAATCTATGCCGCCCTCGACGACAGCACGGTGAGCGCGGTTCTGGAGCGCCATGCTGGCGCCCCCTTCTCGACCTTCAAGCCGGCGCTTGCGGAACTGGCGGCAGCGGTGCTGGGGCCCATCAACGCCCGGTTCCGGGAGCTGATGGCCGATCCCGCGGAAATCGACCGTATCCTGCTGCGGGGCACGGAGCGGGCGACCGCCCTGGCCTGGCCCGTCCTTGACGATGTGCGCCGGGCGCTGGGTCTGATCCGGTTGACGGGACGCTGAATTCACCCCCTCATTCGAGGCAAAGGTTACGGGTCTTAACGTCAACTTAATCTCGTATATGCGTATATCAGCAGATAACGATAAACCTCATGCGCCGACAGGACCGACCCCGCCCCATGATCTGCCTGATCTACGCCTCCGTCACGGCGACCGCCCTGACGCGCGAAAGCCTGCTCGACCTTCTCGACTTTGCCCGTGCCTTCAACAGCAAGGCCGGAATCACCGGCGTGCTCATCTATCATGACAAACGCTTCGTGCAGGTTCTCGAAGGCCCGGTGGAGCAGGTGGAAATGCTCATGAGCCGGATCGAGAAGGACAGTCGCCACCGCGATGTACGGCGTCTCTATGAGGATGATCTGCGCGTAAGGCGGTTTCCCGACTGGTCGATGGCCTGCCTGACCGTCGCCGACGGCGCCACGCGTCATCTGCCCGGCGCGCTCAGCACCTGGGATCTGGCAAGGCTCCACCAGCGCCTCCGGCACAGCGAGGACGGGGTGAACCGCTTCCTTGCCGATCTGGCCCGGGAGGTTCTGGCGGCCCAGCCGGCCCTTTCGCGCTGAAACCTGCTGAAAGGCCGGTCGTTACCCGGCCCTGAAATCGAGAGATATCCGGGCTGTCACGCCGCGGCTGCGTTTGACGCGCTGCAGGATCGGCGTAGGATGCGGCGCTCCATGGATATCTATCTACCCATCGCTGAAATCAGCATCAACGCGCTCGTGATCCTGCTGCTGGGAAGTGCGGTCGGGGTCCTGTCCGGGCTGTTTGGCGTCGGCGGTGGCTTCCTGATGACCCCGCTGCTGATCTTCTTCGGTGTGCCGCCGGCGATCGCGGTGGGCACGCAGGCCAATCAGCTTGTTGCCGCGAGCCTCTCCGGCGCCCTCGGCCATTGGCGGCGCGGCAATGTCGATCTGAGGCTGGGCACGGTCATGCTGGCCGGCGGCGCGCTGGGAACGGCGCTGGGTGTGTGGATCTTTGCGCTGCTGCAGCGGATCGGTCAGATCGACCTGGTGATTTCGCTTCTGTATGTGGTGCTGCTGGGGACGATCGGTGCCCTGATGCTGAACGAGAGCCTGCGCGCCATCCTCGCCCCCAAGCGCGGACGCCCGCGCCGCAAGCTGCATCCCCACAACGTGCTTCACGGCCTGCCCTTCAAGATGCGTTTCCCGCGCTCGCGCCTTTATGTTTCGGCGATGCTGCCGGCCGGGATCGGGCTGGTCGGGGGGCTTCTGGTGGCACTGATGGGGATAGGGGGCGGCTTCCTGCTTGTGCCGGCGATGATCTACCTGCTCGGCATGCCGGCGGCGATGGTGGCCGGTACCTCGCTCTACCAGATCATCTTCACAACCGCGCTTGCGACCGTGCTGCAGGCCATCACCAACCACAGCGTCGATATCGTGCTGGCGGCCCTGCTGATCGTCGGCGGGGTTGTCGGTGCCCAGATCGGCACGCTCGCGA
>CAZPBH010000422.1:0-2150 GCA_964584645.1 uncultured Rhodospirillales bacterium
CGCAAGGTGCACAACCGTCGCAGCTTCGCCAGCCCGCAGGTCATCATCTGCGTGCCCTCGGGCTCCACGGCGGTGGAGCGCCGGGCGATCCAGGAATCGGCCGAAAGTGCCGGGGCGCGGCGCGTGTTCCTGATCGAGGAGCCGATGGCGGCCGCGATCGGGGCCGGCCTGCCGGTTACCGAGCCCACGGGCTCGATGGTCGTCGATATCGGTGGCGGCACGACCGAGGTCGCGGTGATCAGCCTCGGCGGCATTGTCTATGCCCATTCGGTACGCGTCGGTGGCGACAAGATGGACGAGGCGATCATCGCCTATATCCGGCGCCTGCATAACCTGCTCGTTGGCGAAAGCTCGGCCGAGCGGATCAAGAAGGATATCGGGTCGGCCTATCCGATGGAGGATGCCGACGACGCGCTGATGGAGATCAAGGGGCGCGACCTGATGAATGGCGTGCCCAAGGAAATCGTCATCAGCCAGCGGCAGGTCGCCGAATCGCTGGCCGAGCCGGTCAGCCAGATCGTGGAAGCGGTGAAGGTGGCGCTGGAACATACCGCCCCCGAACTGGCCGCCGATATCGTCGACAAGGGGATCGTGCTGACCGGCGGTGGCGCGTTGCTCGGCAATCTCGACCTGGTGTTGCGTCAGGCGACAGGTCTGCCCGTGTCGATTGCCGATGACCCGCTCACCTGTGTGGCCCTCGGGACCGGACGGGCGCTGGAATCGATGAAAACCTTGAAAAGCGTATTGATCGGGCAGCAGAATTAACTTTCGCTGATGAACGGGGCCCCGCCTGCTCGGCCGGGGCCTGAAAACCTGATGGCGGTGATGGCCGCGCGGCGATGAAACGAGGCAAGAACGCGAGCGGATGGAGCCGTGCGGCTGCGGTCGTTCATGGCTGGCCGCAGCGTGTCTCGTGGATGGCACTGTTCACAGCCTCGCTGGTGCTGATCGTCGTGGCGCAGAGCCGTCCGCAGTGGATCGAGCCGATCCGCATGGCCGTTGTCGACATGGCGACACCGCTCATGGTGGCGGTCCAGCAGCCGGTCGATGCCGGGCGCCGCGTCGTCGCGGAAGTGCGGCATCTGGTGTATCTGCATCAGGAAAATGCCCGTCTGCGGGCCGAGAACGCGCAGCTGCGTGGCTGGTACCATCAGGCGCTGGCGCTGGATGCCGAAAACGCCCGGTTGCGTGATCTGCTCGCCTATGTGCCGGGCGAGGGTGAACGTGCGATTGCGGCCCGGGTGATCGTCGATGGCGGCGGCCCCTTCGTCCGCTCGGTTGCGGTGGCGGCAGGCCGGCGCGACGGTGTCGCCCGCAATCAGGCAGCCCTGGTGGGCGAAGCGCTGGCCGGCAGGGTCAGCGAGGTCGGGTACTGGTCGGCGCGCGTGCTGCTGGTTTCCGACATCAACAGCCGTGTGCCCGTAAGGGTGGAGGAGACCGGCCAGCGGGCCATCCTCGCAGGCGATAACGGACCCGCCCCCCGGCTGATCTATCTGCCGGGCGGGGAGGTGCCGCCCGAGGGCAGCCGGATCGTGACCTCGGGCGATGGTCGGCTGCTCCCCCCCGGGCTTCCGGTCGGCCGGGTGACAACCCCCGTGCCCGGCGAGGCCCGGGTCCGGCTCTATGCCGATCTTGACCGGCTGCACCATCTGCGGCTTCTGGAATCGCCGGTCGGCGACCCCGATGCGCGGCGGATGCCGCCGCTGGCCGCCGCTCCCGCCGCGCGTTCACCCGCGCCCGCACCATGAGAGGCGGCCTGCTGCATCGGGCGGAGAGCCTGGCCGTCCTGGCGGTTCCCGCCCTGACCGGGCTCGCCATGATCGTCCTGATGGTCATGCTGATGCCGATCCCGGCACTGGGCCAGATCGGTGCCGTGCTGCCCCTGATGGCGGTCTTCTACTGGTCGCTGATGCGGCCCGAGGCCCTGCCGCCGACGCTGGTCTTTGCGCTGGGGCTGCTGGCCGATCTGCTGGCGGGCCTCCCGGTCGGACTGAGCCCGGCGCTGTTGCTGCTTGTGCATTTCGCGGCCACCGCGCTCAACCGCTATATCCTCGGCGGCGGCTTTCTGGTGACCTGGGCGGCCTTCGCCCTATGCGCCGGTCTCTATGTGCTTGCGGCGAGACTCATCGTGGCGGCGCTGGCCCTGGTCT
>CAZPBH010000423.1:0-2150 GCA_964584645.1 uncultured Rhodospirillales bacterium
GGCGGCAATCCGCGCCCATACGCTGGATGGCGAGGACCCGCCCCCCGGCGGGCTCGACGTGCTGGCCCAGCATCTGGTCTCCACCGCCTGCTCGGCCCCCTTCACGGCGGATGCGATGTTCCAACAGGTGCGCCGGGCCGCCCCCTATGCCTCGCTCGACCGGGACACATACGATGCGGTGCTGGGCTTCGCGGCCAATGGCGGCTACGCGCTGGCGGCCTATGAGCGCTTCGCCCGGCTGGTCGAGGATGACAAGGGTCGCTGGAAGCCGGCCCATGCCGGGATCGCCCGGCGCCAGCGGATGAACATCGGCACCATCGTCGAGGCCGAGGTCATGACCGTGCGCCTGAAGGGCGGCCGTCGGCTGGGCGAGGTCGAGGAGTACTTCATCCAGAACCTGCGGGCCGGTGACAGCTTCATCTTTGCCGGTCAGCTGGTCAGCTTCCTGAAGGTCGAGGGGCTGGATGCCATCGTCACCCGGGGCGGTGGGGGCGAACCGAAGGTACCAGCCTATGCGGGCGGGCGGCTGCCGCTGTCGACCCATCTGGCCGACCGCGTGCGGGCGATGCTGGCCGAACCGTCGGGCTGGCGTGACCTGCCGGAAGGGGTGCATGACTGGTTGCGGCTGCAAGAGGCGCGTTCGCTGCTGCCGGGGCCGGATCATCTGCTGGTCGAGAGCTTTCCGCGCGGGCTCGGCCGGGGCCGGCGCCATTTCACGGTCGCCTATTGCTTCGCCGGGCGGAACGCGCATCAGACGCTGGGCATGTTGCTGACCCGACGGATGGAGCGGGCGGGCCTGCAACCTGTCGGCTTCGTCGCCACCGATTATGTCATCGCGATCTGGAGCCTGAAAGCCCCGCGCGACATCGCCGCGCTGTTCGATGAGGACATGCTGGGCGACGACCTTGAGGAATGGATGGCCGAGACCTCGATCCTGAAGCGCAGCTTCCGGCAGGTTGCCGTGATCGCCGGGCTGATCGAGCGCCGGGTGCCGGGAGCGGCGGAGAAGCGCGGCAAGGCCGTCACCATCAACAGCGATCTGATCTATGACGTGCTGCGCCGCCATCAGCCCGACCACATCCTGCTTCAGGCCACGCGCGCCGATGCGGCGCGCGGCATGACCGACATCGCGCGGCTCGGCGACCTGCTGCGGCGCTATCGCGGGCGGCTTGTCCACCGGCCGCTGGAGCGGGTCTCGCCACTCGCGGTGCCGGTGCTGCTGGAGATCGGCAAGGAACAGGTGAGCGGCGAGGCGCGTGATGCGATGCTGGCGGAGGCTGCCTCCGCCCTGATGGCCGAAGCGGGGCTCGATACCATCTCACCCCTGCCACCCCGGGAACCGGAACAGATGGATCTTCCGACATGACCACATCCGCCACCAGCACCGCATGGTGCCTCGCCCGTCGCCCGGAGGGCGCGCTCGCCGAGGGCGATCTCGAACTGGCCACGATCCCCCTGCCCGAGCTGAACGAGGGCGAGGTGCGGGTGCGTACCCTCTACCTCTCGATCGATCCGACCAACCGGATCTGGATGAGTGCCCGCAAGCAGTACATGCCGCCGGTGCCGCTGGGCGAGGTGATGCGCGGCAGCACGCTCGGCATCGTCGAGGCGAGCCGCGCCGAAGGCATCCCGGAAGGCGCCCATGTCGTGGGCTCCTGGGGCTGGCAGAGCCATGCCAACCTGCCGGCCACCATGGTCAACCCGCTTCCCGACCCCTTGCCGGCGCCGCTGCCCGCCTTTCTCAACGGTCTTGGCTTCATCGGGGCAACCGCCTGGTTCGGGATGACCGACATCGTGAAGGTCGAACCCGGCACCACGCTGGTCGTCACGGCGGCTGCCGGTGCTGTCGGCTCGATCGCGGCCCAGATCGGCAAGATCCGGGGCGCCCGGGTGATCGGCATCGCCGGTGGCGAAGCCAAATGCCGCTATCTGACAGAGACCCTCGGCCTCGACGGCGCCATCGACTACCGCGCGGAGGATGTCGGCGCCGCCCTCGACCGGCTCGCCCCCGATGGCATCGACCGCGGGTTCGAGAATGTCGGCGGGCCGATCTTCGATGCCATCCTCGACCGGCTGAACAATTTCGCCCGGATCGCCCTGTGCGGGCTGATCGCGACCTACAACGAGGATGACGCCGCACCCGGGCCGCA
>CAZPBH010000424.1:0-2141 GCA_964584645.1 uncultured Rhodospirillales bacterium
GTTCATGGACTCGGCGCGGCTCATCTTCACCGGCGCCTTGCCGCCGGAGCTGACCTGGGACGCCATCAGCGCCGCGACGCCGCTGGATGAGATGCGCACCAAGCTCGACCAGGGCATGGGCATTGCCGAGATCCGCGCGAGTAGCCCGTTGTGGGGCGATTTCGGCGGCCGCGGCTGGGAGTGGGTGGCGAACTGGTTCCTGCTCGGCGGGCTCTATCTGCTCTGGCGCCGGGTCATTACCTGGCACATCCCGGTGTCCATGCTCGCCGGCCTGCTGCTGGCCTCGGGGGGGTTCTGGCTGCTCGATCCTCAGGTCTATCCCTTCCCGGCCTTTCATCTGTTCTCGGGCGCCGCCATTCTCGGGGCATTCTTCATAGCGACCGACCCGGTCAGCGCCTGCACAACGGCCCGCGGCCAACTGGTCTACGGCTTCCTGATCGGCGTGTTGGTGTTCGTGATCCGCACCTGGGGCGGTTATCCGGATGCCGTGGCCTTCGCGGTGCTGCTGCTGAACATCGCCGCCCCCATGATCGATCATTACACGCAACCGCGCGTCTTCGGCCAGCGCCGACGCGCCTAACCCGGTGCACAGGTCCAAGCTGCGCAGACCACTCCTGCGTCGGCCGTCGTTGTAACGGCAGGCAGCCCCGGACATTCGAGACATCGACCGCAAGAGGCAGTCCATACCATGAACAAGGGACCTATCCTGATCGCCGCGCTGATCCTCGGCAGCTTCGCCGTCGGCGGTGTCGGCCTGGTCGCCATGACCCACGAGGTCACGGCGGAGCGCATCGCCGAGAACCAGCGCGAGGGTATGCTCGCGAAGCTGCGGGCCATCGTCCCCGCCGAGCGGATGGCCAACGACCCGCTCGAGGATCGCATCGAGGTTAGTGATCCGGACCTGCTCGGTACCGAGCAGACCGAGGTCTTCCGGGTGCGCGGCGAGGCCGGCCCCGTGGCGGTCGTGCTGCAGCCGGTGGTGCCCGACGGCTACGCCGGGCCGATCCGGCTCCTGGTCTCGGTGCTTGCGGACGGCAGCCTCGGCGGCGTGCGGGTGCTGGAGCATCATGAAACCCCGGGCCTCGGCGACAAGATCGACGAGAAGAAGGACGACTGGATCATCGAGCAGTTCAGCGGCAAGTCCCTCCGTGATCCGGCCCCCGAGGAATGGCAGGTCAAGCGCGACGGCGGCGTCTTCGATCAGTTCACCGGCGCCACCATTACGCCGCGTTCCATCGTCAAGGCCGTAAAGAACACCCTGGTCTTCGTTGCGCGGGAGGGCGAGGCCCTGTATCTGCCGCCGGATCTGGAACGCGAGCGCGCAGCGCCGGGTGCCGAGCCCTTGCCTGCGCCCGCTACGGCCAAGGGCGCCGCCCCGTCGCAGGCGTCGCTGCCCCCCCTCACCTCGGCGGAGGCCGGCTGATGGCCGAGCAGGGATACGGAGGAATCGTCGCGGACGGGCTCTGGAACAACAACCAGGCCCTGGTCGCCATGCTCGGGCTCTGCCCGTTGCTGGCGGTGACGACGACGGCCACCAACGGCCTCGGCATGGGGCTCGCGACGACCACCGTGCTGGTGCTGTCCAACGCCACCATCTCGCTGATCCGCAACCTGGTGCGCCCGGAGGTCCGGCTGCCGGTGTTCGTGCTGGTCATTGCGTCCTTTGTCACCGCGGTCGAGCTGACCATGCAGGCGGTCTTCTTCGAACTCTATCTGGTGCTCGGGCTCTTCATTCCGCTCATCGTCACCAACTGCGCCATCATCGGCCGCGCCGAGGCCTTCGCATCCAAGGCGCGGCTCGACCGGGCCATCGTCGACGGGCTCGCCATGGGCATCGGTTTCTCGCTGGTGCTGATGGTGCTGGGGGGCATCCGGGAGTTCCTGGGCCAGGGTACGCTCTTCTATCAGGCGCACCTGTTGCTCGGCGAGGGCGCCCGTGGCTTCGGTCTCGACCTGGGCGAGAGCTTCCACGGCGCCTTGCTCGCGATTCTGCCGCCGGGGGCCTTCATCGGGCTCGGGCTGCTCATCGCGCTCAAGAACATCATCGATAAGCGTGTCGCCCGGTTCAGAGGCGCGCGCCTCGAGGTCCGGCGTAGCCGGCCTCCCGCGGAGGGCGCACCCAGCGCCGCTTGAGCGTCGCC
>CAZPBH010000425.1:0-2128 GCA_964584645.1 uncultured Rhodospirillales bacterium
ATCGCTGCATCTGACCGAGCAAGATGCCCATTGAGGAAGAGCGCTGTGTTGCCGATCGACTACATCTTCTGGGGGGCCGTCGGAGTCGTGGCGTTGCTGATGATTCCCTGGACCCGACCTCTTATCCTGCCGATCTTTCTCGGCTTCATCAACGCCTTTATCGTGTTCATCGACCTCTTCCTCGTGTTCGCGATTGCCAAGCATCGGCTGTGGGGCGGGCTCGTCGGCGTGGATCTGGAGAAGGACCGGAGCTGGACCGGAGGCGACGCCACGCCGGCCCTGCTGGGGCCGGTCGATGCGGTCGCCCTGGCCCGCGATCTGGCCGAGGAAATCGCCGAATTCGGTCGCCCTGACAGCCTGCGCGAGAAGCTCGACGCGATCTGCTCCACCATGGCCTGCCACGGCTCGGTCTGGGCCGGGCGCGCGCTCAACGCCGCCGAGATGAACGCGCTGCTGCGCCAGATGGAAGCCACCCCGCATTCCGGCCAGTGCAACCATGGCCGACCGACCTATGTGAAGCTCGGCCTCGGCGAGATCGAGAAGCTCTTCGGCCGGCGCTGATCCGGCCGAAACTGTTTCGAAGCACGTCCTTCAGGACGACGGCGACCCCTCCGGCCCGGCCAGCAGCACGGCCGTGTCCCCGAAGCGCCTCTGGGCCTCGATCCGCCAGCCGGGCGGCAGGGCGGGCAGGGCGCGCGCCTCCGCCTCGATGACCGCCAGCGCGTCCCCGGCCACCCAGCCTGTCCGGGCGAGGGCTTCCAGCGCCCGGGGTACCAGATCGGCGCGGTAGGGAGGATCGAGAAAGATCAGATCGCAGGGTGTATCGGCCGACGGCGGGCGGGTGGCATCGACCGCCGCGATGGTGACGAGGGCCGCTGCCTCAAGGGCCGTGACATTGGCGGCGAGGGTCCGCCGCGCTGGCAAGGCGATGTCCCAGCATATGGCCTGCGCTGCCCCGCGGGAGAGCGCTTCCAGCGCCATCGCCACCGATCCGGCGAAGGCGTCCAGCACCCGTGCCCCCTCGATACGCGCCCGTGCCGCCAGCATGGCGAAGATCGCCTCGCGCACCCGCTCGGCCGTGGGCCGGGTTGCCCGGCCGGCCGGGGCCTGCAGACGCCGCCCGCCCCAGATGCCGGCGACAATGCGCATCAGCCCCGCTGCGCCTTGCGCAGCCCCGGTATCTGGTCGGCGAGGACACGGGCCGGCACCTCGGCCACCGCGCCGCGCGGCAACTTGCCGAGCTGGAAGGGACCATAGGCGGTGCGGATCAGCCGGTTCACCTCCAGGCCAAGCGCGTCGAGAACCTTGCGCACCTCGCGGTTCCGGCCCTCGCGCAGGCCGAGGGTGAGCCAGAGATTGGCGCCGGTGCGGCGCTCGATCTCCGCCTCGATCGGGCCATAGACGATGCCCTCGACCTCGATCCCGTCGCGCAGCCCGGCCAGCCGCGCCGGCTCGACATGGCCGAACGCCCGCACCCGGTAGCGCCGCAACCAGCCAACCCCCCCGGCCTCGGCCGGAAGTTCCAGCCGGCGGGACAGATCGCCGTCATTGGTCAACAGCAGCAGCCCTTCGGAATTGAGGTCGAGCCGCCCGACGCTGATCAGCCGCGGCAGGCCGGCGGGGAGGGCATCGAACACCGTCCGGCGACCCTGCGGATCGCGATGGGTGGTGACCTGACCCACGGGCTTGTGCAGCCGGAACAGGCGCACGCGCTGCGGCACCGCCAGCGGGGCGCCGTCCACCTCGATGAGATCCTCCGGCCCGACAAGGGTCGCCGGGGTGGCCACGGCCCTGCCGTTGACCCTGACCCGCCCGGCGCGGATCCAGCTTTCGGCCTCACGGCGCGAGGCCAGCCCGGCGCGGGCCATGCGCTTGGCCAGCCTTTCGCCGGCCGCCGGGGCGGAGGGCTCTTCGGTGTCATCGGTCATGCAGGCGCCAGATGGCCCCGGCCGCGCCGGGCGTGAAGCCGCACCTGTGCGGGCGCGGGAGGTTCGTGCCCGGACAGATGCGGCTCAGGGCCCCTTGGGCTTCGGCGTGGCCGCCGGCGCTGGCGCGCGCCGGGCGAGGCCCTTGGCGGCACTGTCCTTGCCGGCGCCGGGCCCCTTGTCCTTGCCCGGCCCTGCATCCT
>CAZPBH010000426.1:0-2112 GCA_964584645.1 uncultured Rhodospirillales bacterium
CGTCAACACGCCAAGACGCGGCATCGGTCAGGCGAGCCTGCAGACCGTCCAGATCTTCGCCCGGGCCGAGGGCATCCCGCTGTTCGAGGCCGCCGCAAGGCTGCTTGGCACCGACGAGCTTCCCCGGAAGGCCCGTACGGCGCTCGGGGCCCTGATCGCCGATTTCGGGCGCTGGCGCCAGCGGCTCGCCGACACCCCGCATCCCGAGCTGGTGCGGATCATGCTCGACGAGAGCGGGTATACCGCCCATTGGCAGGCACAAAAGACCCCGGACGCCCAGGGCCGGCTCGACAATCTCAAGGAATTTGCCGCCGCCATCGAGGAGTTCGAGACCCTGCCGGCGTTCCTCGAGCATGTGGCCCTGGTGATGGAGAATACCGACAACGCCGCCGGCGATCTGGTCACGGTGATGACGCTGCACGCCGCCAAGGGGCTGGAATTCGACACGGTCTTTCTGCCCGGTTGGGAGGAGGGCGTGTTTCCCAACCAGCGCGCCCTCGACGAAAGCGGGGTCGCCGGCCTGGAGGAAGAGCGGCGGCTCGCCCATGTCGGCCTGACCCGGGCGCGGCGTCGCGCCCTTATCAGCCATGTCGCCAATCGGCTGCTCTTCGGCCAATGGGTATCCTCCATCCCCTCCCGTTTTGTGGGCGAGCTGCCCGAGCCCGATATCACGGCGACGAGCGAGGTCACCGGTGGCGGCCATCGCGGTGGCGGGTTCGATGCCTGGCACGGGGCGGCCGCCTTCAGGGCGGAGGCCCGAAAGGTTGAGGTGCTGCCGCCCGGCAAGGGCTTCGCCACCCCGGCACGCCCACGGCCCGACGTGCCCTTCCGTGTCGGTGCGCGGGTGTTTCATCGCAAGTTCGGTTATGGCGCGGTCACCGCCGTGGAAAACGAGAAGCTGGAAATCGCCTTCGATTCAGCCGGCTCGAAACGGGTCCTCGACAGCTTCGTCGTGCCGGCCGACAAGGCGGATTGACCGCATGACAGCAGACCTGCCGCCGGGGACATGCTGGCGGGCCATCGTCCATGCGGACGAGGTCCTGCGCGCTGCCGTCGCGCTGGCGATGGACGATTGCCTCGCCCTCACCGAATTTCAGGATCACGCCACCGGCACCTGGCTGATCGAGGCGCTGTATGCCGACAAACCGGGCGCCGAGCTTGAAGTGCGGCTGGCGCTCGCCGCCATTCGCCTCGACCGCGATCCGCCCCCGATGCGCTGCGAGCCGGTACTGCCCGCGGACTGGGTGGCCCGGGTCCATGACAGCCTGCCGCCGCGGCGGATCGGGCGCTTCTACATCCGTGGCAGCCATGTCGAGGGGCCAAGCCCGCCCGGCTCGATCCCCCTTCATATCGACGCAACCGCGGCCTTCGGCTCGGGCGAGCATGAGACCACGCGCGGCTGCCTGATCATGCTGGAGGCGCTGGCCCAGCAGAAGCACCGTCCGCGCCGGGTCGTGGATCTGGGCTGCGGCACCGGGATCCTCGGGATCGCGGCGCCGCGGCTCTGGCGTGTGCGGGTGCTCGCCATCGATATCGACCCCGATTCCGTTCGCGCGACGAGGGAGGCAGCCCGGCGCAACCATGTGCTGCCACAGATGACTGTGGCCCGCGGCGACGGGCCGGATCGGGCACTGCTGCGGCGGGCACCTAGGCCCGACCTGATCCTTGCGAACATCCTGGCCCGTCCCTTGCGGCAGATGGCCCCGGCCTTGGCGGCAAGGCTGGCTCCGGGCGGGCTGATCGTGCTGGCCGGGCTGCTGCGTGCACAGGAAATCGCGGTGAGCGCTGCCTATCGACGTGGTGGCCTGAGGCCGGTGGCGCGGCTGCATCTCGGGCCCTGGGCGATCCTCATGCTGCAGCGCCCGTTGGACGCCGAGGGAGGCCGGCCCATCTCGATGCCATGATGGACATGATCCAAATCGGGCTGGAGAGGCAATCGACTGTCGCCCGGCGCGTGGCGGCGCTGCGCGACCGGCTCTCCCGCCATGGTCTGGACGGTTTCTTCGTGCCGCGCGGTGATCGTTTCCTCGGCGAATATGTGCCGGCGAGCGAGGAAAGACTGGCCTGGCTGACCGGCTTCACGGGCTCCGCCGGAATGGCGGTGGTGCTGGC
>CAZPBH010000427.1:0-2102 GCA_964584645.1 uncultured Rhodospirillales bacterium
AACCGACCATGGGCGCCGGGGCCGATGCCCAGATAATCGCCATAGCGCCAATAGATCAGGTTGTGGCGCGATTCCGCCCCGGGCTCTGCATGGTTCGAGATCTCGTAGGCGGGGCGGCCGGCGGCTTCGGTCATCTCCTGCGTCAGGGTGTAGAGGGCGGCCGCGCGCTCATCCGCCATCGGGGTCATCTCGCCGCGCCGGACCCGCCCGGCGAAATCGGTGTTCGCCTCGATGGTCAGCTGGTAGAGCGAGAGATGCCCGGTGCCGAGATCCAGTGCGCGGGCGAGTTCCTCTTGCCAGGCCTGCGCGGTCTGGCCGGGCCTTGCATAGATCAGGTCGAGGCTGACGCGCGGGAACAGGCGCTGGGCGGTGGCGAGGGCGGCCAGCGCCGTCGCCACATCATGGGTGCGCCCCAGCTGGGCGAGAGCCGCCTCGTCGAGCGCCTGCACACCGAGCGACAGCCGGTTGACGCCGGCCGCCGCGAACGCCTCGAACCTTGCTGCCTCGGCGCTGGTCGGGTTGGCCTCCAGCGTGATCTCGATGTCGTCCGTTGCTGGCCACAGCTTCGTGGCCGTGGCGATCACCCTTGCGACCACCGAGGGTGCCATGGTCGAGGGCGTGCCCCCACCAAGGAAGATCGAGCCCAGCCGCCGACCCGGCAGCCGCGTCGCCCAGCCGCTCAGCTCGGCTGCGTAGGCCTCCGCCCAGGCTTCCTGGTCAATCGCCTCGGCGACCACGACATTGAAATCGCAATAGGGGCATTTCGACCGGCAGAACGGCCAGTGCACATAAAGGCCAAACGGCTCAGGCGAAGCAGCGGGCGGTGAGCTGGGCGAAGGCATCGGCGCGATGGCTGATCGCATGCTTGGCATCCGGTTCCATCTCGGCAAAGGTCATGACATGGCCGGCGGGCACGAAGATCGGATCATAGCCGAACCCCTTCGCGCCACGCGGCGGAAAGCTCAGATGGCCGCTGACCCTGCCCTCCACGCTCTCGACATGCCCATCCGGCCAGGCCAGCGCCAGATGGCAGATGAAGGCGGCCTCCGCACCCTCGGGCTCGGCACCGGCCTCAAGCAGGGCGGCCTCGACCCTGGCCATGGCGTGGGTGAAGTCACGGCCCGCCCCGGTTTCCGCCCAGCGCGCGGAATGGATGCCGGGGGCGCCATCGAGGGCGGTTACCGCCAGCCCGCTGTCATCGGCCAGGGCGGGCAGCTTCGCCCCGGTTGCGGCGGCGAGCGCCTTCAGGATCGCGTTCGCCGCGAAGGTCGTGCCCGTCTCCTCGGGCTCGGGCAGGTCATGATCGGCCGCGGAGGGGAATTGGCGGACATGGGCGGCCAGCAACGCCCCGATCTCGCGCACCTTGCCGCTGTTGTGGCTGGCGATCAGCAGGGTGTCGCCCGTGAAGCGCCGCGCTGCAGCTGGCCCGCCGCTCACCCTGACAGGGCCTCGGCCTGCAGGCGGGTCAGCTCCTCCACCCCCTTGGTGGCAAGGTCCATCAGGGCCGCGAACTGCTCCCGCGTGAAGGGGTCCTGCTCGGCCGTGCCCTGCACCTCGACGATGCCGCCCCTGCCGGTCAGCACGAAATTGGCATCGGCCTGGGCGCTGGAATCCTCGTCATAATCGAGGTCGAGCACCGGCAACCCCTGCCACAGCCCGCAGGAGATCGCGGCGACCGAATCGGTCAGCGGGCTGTCGTTCAGGGCGCCGATATCCATCAGATGGCTGATCGCCAGCGCCAGCGCGACATAGCCGCCGGTGATCGCCGCGGTGCGGGTGCCGCCATCGGCCTGGATGACATCGCAGTCAATCTTGATCTGGATCTCGCCCAGCTTCTTCAGGTCGGTGACGGCGCGCAGCGACCGGCCGATCAGGCGCTGGATTTCCTGCGTGCGGCCCGATTGCTTGCCGCGCGCGGCCTCGCGGTCGCCGCGGGTATGGGTGGCGCGCGGAAGCATGCCGTATTCCGCCGTGATCCAGCCCTTGCCCTGACCCTTCAGGAAGCCCGGCACGCCCTCCTCCACGCTGGCGGTGCACAGCACCTGGGTATCGCCGAAACCGGCCAGACAGCTGCCCTCGGCATATTTCGACACGCTGGTTTC
>CAZPBH010000428.1:0-2091 GCA_964584645.1 uncultured Rhodospirillales bacterium
GGCAGCACAGCACCGCCTCGGCCGCCGGCGGCAACCGGTCGGGCAGCGTATGGCCCGCCAGCGTGCCCCAGAGTGCCGTCCAGGAGCGCGCCACACTCCAGGGATTGTAGCCGCCCCCGCCCAGGAGCAGGATCGGCCGCCCCCACGCCATGATCCTTTCAAGCGCCCATACGGCCATGCGGTTCGACCAGGCGAGCCGGCTCAGGGGATCCTCGGCGATGGCATCGGCGCCGGCCTGCACGACCACGCAATCGGGGTCGAAATCGGGTGCGAGCCGCTCCACCACCTCGGTGAACAGATGACGCGCATCGCTGTCGGTGGCCCCGGCCGGCTGGGGCAGGTTCACGGCCCCTTCAGGACAGGCGACCTTGCCATCCGGCCAGCGCCCGGCCTCGTGCAGGGAAAGGATCAGGACCCTCGGATCCCGTGCCAGCGCGATTTCCACCCCGTCAGCGCGGTGCGCGTCGAGATCGAGATAGAGCACCCGCCGGGCCCCGCCCTCCAGCAAGGTCAGGATGGCCAGTACCGGGTCGTTCAGATAGCAGAAACCGCTGGCCCGATCGCGCCGGCCGTGATGGGTGCCGCCGGCCGGGCTATGGGCATGGCGTCCTGCCAGCACCGCCTCCGCCGCCGCCATGGAGAGCGCTGCTGCCGTCGCCGGCCGTCGCCAGATCTCCCCGAACACGGGATTTTCGGCATTCCCGATATGGTGGCGGCGGGCTTCCGCCTCCGTCACCGCCTGATCACGCTCGGCCCGCTGCAGCACCGCGAGATAGACCGGGTCATGAAACAGGGCGAGCCGCTCGGGATCCGCCGGCCCGGCCGAGCGCATGCCCTCTTCCGGCATCCAGCCGAGCGCGGTCACGAGGTCGATCACGGTTGAAACCCGGGGGATCGACAGCGGATGGCGCGACCCGTAGCGGGAGGCCCGAAATACCTCCGCGCCGTGGAACTGTGGCGCGCGCGCCCTCGTCATCCCGCTTGTCATTCATGGAAGGCTGGGGCGCGGGCGCCGCGCTTCAATGGGCCGGTTCATCGCGATGCCCATTCTTGCCGAAGGCGGGTGCGGCCCTCACTTGGCAGGCGGTTGGACCCATCACCGCCGCACCCAAGGTCGGTCGCGCCGGGAATAGCCAGGGGTCGGGAACAGCCGGGAAAGACGTTCGCCGATGGACCTCAAAGGACAAGCCGAAATTCCCGCCGATCGTCAGGCGGTCTGGGACGGTCTCAACAACCCCGATATCCTGAAGGCCTGCATTCCGGGATGCCAGAGCCTCGAGAAGGAGGGCGATGACCGCTTCACGGCCAGGGTACAGGTCAAGGTCGGCCCGGTTCAGGCGGTCTTTAACGGTGTCGTGACGCTCAGCGAGCTCAACCCGCCGGAGAGCTACCGCATCAGCGGCGAGGGCAAGGGCGGGGCCGCCGGCTTCGCCAAGGGCGGGGCGCGCGTCACGCTGGAAGATCTCGGCGACGCCACCACCCGCCTCACCTATGAGGCCGATGCCAGTGTCGGCGGCAAGCTGGCCCAGCTGGGCGCCCGGCTCGTCCAGGGCACGGCGAAGAAATATGCCGACGACTTCTTCCAGCGCTTCGCCCGGCAGATCGCACCGGAGCGCGTTGAAGCCGCCACCGACGCCGGCGAGGTGCCAGCGCCCGACATCACCAGGGTCGCGCCTTCACCGCCATCGCCCCCGGTCAGCGCCCCTGCGGCCGAGCCGACGATCGCGGGCGCGCCGCAGACCGAGGCAGCCGCACCGGTCGCCCCCGTCGCCTCTGACGCCTCCGCCCCGGCGCCCGAGCCCAAGGCGCCCGAGCCCGAGGCGCCCACACACGCCACCGCGCCGGAAGAACAGGCCCCGCCCGGCGGCCTCGAAACGCGCGGCGGCACGAACCCGCTGCTCTGGCTCGGCGGCGCGGTCGTCGTCATCCTTCTGATCACGTTGCTGGTGACCCTGACATGAGTGAAACCATCGAGATTTCCCTGCGCGTCAATGGCGAGGCCAGAACGCTGACGGTTGCCACCAACCGGCTTCTTGTCGAGGTGCTGCGCGAGGATCTGGGGCTGACCGGCACCCATGTCGGCTGCGATAC
>CAZPBH010000429.1:0-2087 GCA_964584645.1 uncultured Rhodospirillales bacterium
CAGGCAGCTGAACACATGATCGGGATAGCTCACGGCCCATTGCAGCGCCTGCATGGCCCCCATCGAGCCGCCGGTGACGCAGAACAGCTTCTCGATGCCGAGATGATCGACGAGCCGCCTTTGCGCGCGGACCATGTCGGCGATGGTGATGACCGGAAAATTGAGCCCGAAGGGCTCGCCTGTCGCGGGATCGACGGTGGCGGGTCCGGTTGAGCCCATGCAGCCGCCGATCACGTTGGAACAGATGATGAAATAGCGATCCGTGTCGAACACCCTGCCCGGGCCCACCATGCCGATCCACCAGCCGGGCTTGCCCGTGATCGGGTGCTCGTTCGCCACATGCTGGTCGCCGGTCAGCGCATGGCAGATCAGGATCGCGTTGCTGCGCGAGGCGTTCAGCTTGCCATAGGTCCGGTAGGCGATGGTGAAGGGCGCAAGCTCGACCCCGCAATCGAGCGGCAGCGGTGCCTCCGGCGGGAAGGTGACCTGCGGCCCGCCATCCGCCCCGCTCTCGCCTGCCGGGGTGAACGGCACGACGGTCGGCCCGGAGGTGCGGTCGGGTTTTTCCAGAGGATCGGGCTCGCCTGCGGTCATGGTGATGGCAATTCGGCTTTCTGGGAAGCTGCGCTGGCGTCGTTCGGCTGCACCCCGCCGGATTGCATCGACCGGCCTATTGGGAGTACAGCTTGGCGCCCGCGGGCATCACCTGCGATCATGCATCGTGAAGCCCCTGCCGCGCCAGTTTTGTTGAAGCCGAGAGATGACCTCGACGATTTCCGCGTCAACCGATGCCGCCCCACCTGCAGCTGCCCAGCCGCGCCCGCGCGATCATGTGGCGCGTCTGACCGAGCGTTACATACCGGGCGAGGGCAGCCTTCAGGGCTTTGCCGATCCGATCCGGCTGGCGGCGAATGAGGGGCCCTTCGGGCCGAGCCCGCTCGCGGTGCAGGCGGTGCAGGAGGCTGCAGCCGCCGCCCACCGCTACCCGGAGGGGCATCATCAGCCGCTGCGCGACATGCTGGCCGCGCGCCATGGCATCGAGGCCGCACGCATCCATTGCGGGGCCGGGTCGGATGAATGCCTCGCCTTGCTGCTGCGCGCCTATGCCGGGCCGGGCGATGAGGTGATCCACACCGCCCATGGCTTTGCGATGTACGCGATCTATGCCCGCCATGTCGGGGCGACGCCGGTGGCCGTGGCGGAAACGGACTATACCGCCGATGTCGATGCGATCCTCAACGCCGTCACCGAACGCACACGGCTCGTCTTTCTGGCCAACCCGAACAACCCGACCGGCACCTGGATTTCCGGTGAGGAGGTGCGCCGCCTGCATGCCGGCCTGCCCCCCGATGTTCTTTTCGTCCTCGACCTCGCCTATCAGGAATATGTCGATGCGCCCGATCTGCAGGACCCTTACAGCTGGGTCGGGGATGCGCAGAACTTCGTGATCACGCGCACCTTCTCGAAGGCCTATGGGCTCGGCGGGCTTCGGCTCGGCTGGCTCTATGCGCCCGAGCATGTGATGGCGGCCCTTCAGGCCATCCGCGATCCCTTCAACGTCAACACTCTCGCGCTCAGCGCGGGGGTCGCCAGCCTGCAGGACGAGGCGCATCTGGCCCATGCGGTGGCCCATAACCGCGAGCTGCGCCTGAACCTGCCGCCGCGGCTCCGCCAGCTGGGCTTTCACGTGCCGGAGAGCCAGGCCAATTTCCTGCTGATCGATGCCGGCACGGAAGCCCGGGCGGAGGCCTATCGGCTGGCGCTGCGGGCGGCCGGCATCCTGGTGCGGGGCCTGCCCGGCTATGGCCTGCCCCATTGCCTCCGGGTCACCATCGGCACGGGGCCGGAGATGGACGCCTTCATGGAGGTCACGAGCGACTGGGCCACCCGTCCATGACCCCCTTCAACCGGGTTGCCCTGCTGGGCGTGGGGCTGATCGGCTCTTCCATCGCCCGGGCGCTCAACAAGCATGGCCTGGCGGGGGAGATCGTGGCCCATGCGCGCTCGGCCGATACGCGCGCGCGGGTCACCGAGCTTGGGCTCGCGGAACGGGTGGAGGCTGATCCTGGCAAGGCCGTGGCCGGGGC
>CAZPBH010000430.1:0-2085 GCA_964584645.1 uncultured Rhodospirillales bacterium
AAGGCGGCCGAGCATGGGGTCCGCAATCTGGACGTGCAGGTCAAGGGTCCGGGCTCGGGCCGGGAATCGGCGCTGCGCGCGCTTCAGTCGGTCGGCTTCACCATCGGGGCGATCCGCGACATCACGCCGATCCCGCACAATGGTGTGCGGCCGCGCAAGAAGCGGCGTGTCTGATCGGTCTTCGGGTTCGCATCTGTGCGGCCTGATCGGGAAAGTTTCTAGGAAGCCAGCGGTCTCGCGCTTCGACAGCGCAGGCCCGTATCAGCCAAGAGGATTGGGCGCGTGAAGCAGAAAAACTGGCAGGAACTCATCAAGCCCGCCAAGCTTGAGGTCGACACGCCGATTGACCCGCAGCGCAAGGGCGTGATTGTCGCCGAGCCGCTCGAGCGCGGCTATGGCCTGACGCTCGGCAATGCCCTGCGCCGTGTATTGCTGTCCTCGCTTCAGGGTGCGGCCGTCACCTCCATCCAGATCGATGGCGTTCTGCACGAATTCTCCACCCTTCCGGGGGTTCGCGAGGATGTGACCGACATCGTGCTCAATGTGAAGGCGCTCGCCCTCAAGATGGATGCCGAGGGTCCGAAGCGGATGCGCCTGAGGTCGGAGGGTCCGGGCGAGGTCACCGCCGGCATGATCGAGACCGGCCCGGATATCGAGGTGATGAACCCTGATCTCGTGATCTGCACGCTTGATCGTGAAGCGCGGCTCAACATGGAGATGATGGTCGATCTGGGCAAAGGCTATCGCCCCGCTGCTGCCAACCGGCCGGAAGATGCACCGATCGGCATGATCCCCGTCGACAGCATCTTCAGCCCGGTCCGCAAGGTCGCCTACAAGGTGGAAAACACCCGCGTCGGGCAGATCACGGACTATGACAAGCTCACCCTCGATGTGGAAACCAATGGTGCCGTCGGGCCCGAGGATGCGGTTGCGCTGGCCGCCCGTATCCTGCAGGACCAGCTGCAGGTATTCATCAACTTCCAGGAGCCGACCCGCCCGGTCGAGCAGGAGCAGAAGGACGAGCTGCCCTTCAATCGCAACCTGCTGCGCAAGGTGGACGAGCTGGAACTCAGCGTTCGCTCTGCCAACTGCCTGAAGAACGACAACATCATCTATATCGGCGATCTCGTTCAGAAGTCGGAGGGCGAGATGCTGCGCACCCCGAATTTCGGGCGGAAGTCGCTGAACGAAATCAAGGAAGTGCTCGCCACCATGGGGCTGCATCTGGGGATGCAGGTACCGGGATGGCCGCCGGAAAATGTCGAGGATCTGGCCCGCAAGCTGGACGAACCCTATTGACCGACCGGTCGGCCTCTCGGGCCCCCGGACCAAACGCGCAAGATCAGGAGTAACTGAGCCATGAGGCATCGGGTCGGCGGCCGCAAGCTGAACCGCACGTCTTCCCACCGCCGGGCCATGTTCGCCAACATGGCATCCGCACTCATCAAGCATGAGCAGATCGTGACAACGCTGCCCAAGGCCAAGGAGCTGCGCCCGATCGTGGAGAAGCTGATCACGCTGGGCAAGAAAGGTGGGCTCGCCAACCGACGCCTTGCCATCTCCCGCCTGCGCGATCCCGACATGGCGAAGAAGCTGTTCGAGGTGCTGGGCCCGCGCTATGCGGAGCGCCAGGGCGGCTATGCGCGTGTCCTGAAGGCCGGTTTCCGCTATGGCGACAATGCACCGATGGCCGTGATCGAGCTGGTGGATCGCGATGAAGAGGCCCGTGGTCAGGACAGCGGTCCCCCTCAGGGCGGCGACAGCTTCAGCGACGCCGATTTCCAGCTTCCCCCCGGCGCCGCCGCGTGATCCGGGCAGCGGCGGTTCTGCTGCTGCTCGTCCTGCTGGCGGCCTGCACGTCGGCAAGCCCCGGCAGCCCGATCACGCCCGACAGCTGTGCAGCGCGGTGCGAGCGTGATCTCAACATCTGTCTCGACAGCCGCTCGCAGGGCGGCTTCGGCAATGTTGGGGAGCGCGATACCGGCGCCTGTCGCGATCTGTTCGAGGATTGCCAGAGGCGCTGCCGCACCTGATCTCTCAAGGGCTTGAGAATGTCAGGAGATCCCGCCATGCCCATGCATGTCC